>NZ_JTKZ01000964.1:0-7363 GCF_000799035.1 Delftia sp. ZNC0008 | reverse complement strand
CCGCGTGGAGCTGAGCATGTCGAACTGATCGGTGGCCGGGCCGCCGCTGCAGTGGTTCATGCCGGGCACCAGGTACAGGCGGGCGAAGTCGGCGGCGTCGCCATGGTTGCGGCGCAGCGTGTCGTACCACTGCACGGTGTCATCGCTGGAGAAGATGGGGTCGGCCGTGCCGTGGTAGACCATGAGCTTGGCGCCCCGGTTGCGCAGCACGGGCAGCTTGCCGTAGTCGGGCGGCATCATCAGCGACAGGCCGCTTTCCGTGAAGGTGCCGTTGGTCGCCTGCACCTTGGCCAGCATGCTGTCCACGCTGCCGTTGAGGGCGAACTGCGCGTCGTTGAAGCTGGCGGCGCTTTCCGGCGGCGTCTGCCAGATGAAGGCCACGGCACCGGAGTCGCGGCTGATGGGGTTGGAGAATTTCCAGCCGGCCCAGCCGGCCGTATCCAGGCCCGCGTCATACGGGAAGCTGTTGTAGATGCGGCTGCCGCCGCTGGTGGTGGCGCCTTTGAACAGGCCGGCAATGGTGCTCTTTTGCTCGGCGCTGAGGCAGCTGCCGTCGCGCGCACCGCCGCAGGTGGGCACATCGCGCGACAGGTCGAAGCTCGCCTGGCAGGCTGCGCCGGCCTGCACCATGCCGTCGGTGGCCCCGTCCAGCGCATCGCACCGGGCCAGCACGGCCTGGCTGACCAGGCGGCGCTCGGCCTGGGTGAAGCCCGTGCCCAGGTCCGAGGCCGTGGTGGCCAGCTTCGCATAGCCCTGGGCGCCGGCAATGTTGGCAATGGCCGCCAGCGGCAGGCGCGTGCCGGGGTTGCCGGCGATGATGCCGTCGTACTGGTCGGCATAGCGCGAGGCCGCCACCATGGCGTGGCGCCCGCCGTTGGAGCAGCCGCCCAGGTAGGAGCGGTCAGGCCCCTTGCCATAGGCCGTCTGCAGCGCGCTGCGCGCCATGGGCGTGAGCTTGCCCACGGCCTGGTAGCCATAGTCCAGCCGCGCCTGCGGGTCCAGGCCGAAGAAGGGACCCAGGCTGCCTGCATGCCCCGCATCGGAGCTGAGCACGGCAAAGCCCATCTGCAGCGCGTTGCCCAGCGGCCCGCCGCCCAGCGCGCCCACGGCCGTGCTCACGACGCCGTCCAGCCCGCCGTTGGCCTGGTAGAAGAAGCGCCCGTTCCAGTCGCGCGGCAGGCGCATCTCGAAGCCCACGGCGTAGTTCTGGCCATCCACGGTGCTGACGCGCTCGTGCATTCGGCCGGTCACGCGGCAGTGCTCGGCAATGGGCTTGCCCGCCACCGCCAGCGTGCCGGCGGCCACGGTCTCGGCGGCGGTGATGCGGGTGTTGGGGAAGGATATTTTCGCGGCCAGGTCCGTGCACGACAGCAGCGTGGCGGGGCGGGCCTCGGCCAGCTGCGCGATGCCGTCGCTCGAGCCGCCGCAGGCCGACAGCAGCAGGGCGGGCAGGGCGGCGGCCAGCGCGGCCGGCAAGGCGCGGGAACGGGTCTTGTGGATCTTTCTGTCCATGTCTGTCTCCTCGGAAGGTGGTGTGAAGCCTCAGCGCGAATCCGTTGCGTGGCAGCCGTTGCCTGCATCTGCATCGCTTTCTGATGGCCGCGATTTTGGTTATATTTAATAACCAATTCAAGCGGCCTTTGCGAATTTCTTATTGGGACTTCCCCTTGATTGCGGGGCAGGCAGCAGGCCGCACAGGAGACAGACATGGACCACGAAAAACTCATTGCCATCGACATCCACACGCACGCCGAGGTGAGCTGCTGGAACCCGTTCGACAACTACGGCGAGGAGTACGACCGCGCCGCCGACAAGTACTTCGGCAACGGCCGGCGCCCGACCATCGCCGAGACCGTGGCCTATTACCGCGAGCGCAACCTGGGCCTGGTGATGTTCACGGTGGACAGCGAGTCGCAGCTGGGCCGGCGCCGCATTCCCAACGAGGAGATCGCCGAGGCTGCGCGGGCCAACAGCGACATGATGGTGGCCTTCGCCAGCATCGATCCGCACAAGGGCCGCATGGGTGCGCGCGAGGCGCGGCGGCTGATCGAGGAAGAGGGTGTCAGGGGCTTCAAGTTCCACCCCACGGTGCAGGGCTTCCATCCCTACGACCGCATGGCCTGGCCGATCTACGAGGTGGTGGCCGAGTACCAACTGCCGGCCATCTTCCACACGGGCCACAGCGGCATTGGCAGCGGCATGCGCTGCGGTGGCGGGCTGCGCCTGGCCTACAGCAACCCCATGCACCTGGATGATGTGGCCATCGACTTTCCCGACATGCAGATCGTGATGGCCCACCCCAGCTTTCCCTGGCAGGACGAGGCCCTGTCCGTGGCCCTGCACAAGCCCAATGTCTGGATCGATCTGTCGGGCTGGAGCCCCAAGTACTTTCCCCGGCAGCTGGTGCAGTACGCCAACACCCTGCTCAGGGACCGCGTGCTGTTCGGCAGCGACTATCCCCTGATCACGCCCGAGCGCTGGATGAAGGATTTCCAGGAAGCCGGCTTCAAGCCCGAGGTGATGCCCGGCATCCTCAAGGGCAATGCGGTGCGGCTGCTGGGCTTGGACCGGCCCGCCGCGCAGAAGGCGGACTGAGCGCGCTCAGTTGTAGATCTTCTGCAGCAGCTGGATCAGCGTTTTGCGCTCGGCATCGGTCAGGCGGTAGGTGGCATCCATCTCCAGCTGGGCCGCCGTTCGTTCGGCCTGGGCCGTGAGTTCGGCGCCGGCCGGCGTCAGGTGCACGCCCACGGCGCGGCGGTCTGTGGGATGGGGGCGGCGCTCGATGAGCTTGCGCCGCTCCAGCGCGGCGATCAGGCCCACCAGGTTGGGCGGCATCACGTCCAGCGCCGTGCACAGCTGGCGCGAGGTGATGCCGGGGTTGTGGGACACCAGGGACAGCACGGAGAACTCCACCATCTTGAGATCGTGGGTGGCCATGCGCTCCACGAACACCTCGATGATGGACATCGAGGCACGCCGGGCGTTGTAGCCGACCAGGGTGTGCAGGAAAGAGGCGTCGATGGACGGCCCCGGCGCTGTGGTGCCGGACGGGGCCGTGTTCTCTTCGGACGGAGCGGGCTTGGATGTGCGGGCGCGGGGCATGGGGTCAAGGAACTGAAAATCGAATCATAGTGTGGCGCGGCTGCCATGTCCCGATGCCGGCGCAGCGGACGTGCCGTGGTCCTAGAAGTCGAAAAGATCGGAGAGAAAGCCTTCGCGCTTCTTGCGGCGGTATCCATCGTGGCTGGAGTGCTCGCGCCGGTCATGGGATCCGTCAGGGCCCGCGCGCCGTTCATGCGGGCGCTCATAGGCTGTGGGCGCCGTGGGCGCCTGGGCGGCGGAGCGCTCGATGAGCTTGTCCAGCTCTCCGCGGTCCAGCCAGACTCCGCGGCACTGGGGGCAGTAATCGATCTCTATGTTCTGGCGCTCGGAGATGATGAGCGTGGCATCTCGGCAGGCGGGACATTGCATGACGGTTTCACCTTTGCCTGGGCAGGCAGTGGCTCCATCGGCAACGATGGAGTGTGGGCCGGGCTGTTATGCGTTGAGGTCTCCAGCGAAGGCCGTTCGACAACGGAGACCATGGATAGTTCCGCCGCTCGAAGCGCCATCACCATCTCGTGCCAGGCCATGCCGCCGTGATTCCATGCCCGGGTGTTGACTATGAATGAACGTTCGTTCATTATCTGTGTCATGAAAAAGAAGGAAGACATCAGCGAGCGCCGGGCCCTCATCGTGGAGGCGGCCCTGCAGTGTTTCGTGGAGCGCGGCTTTCACTGCACCAGCATGCGCGACATCGCGCAGGCTGCCTCGGTGAGCCTGGGCAATCTGTACAACCACTTCGACAGCAAGCAGGCCTTGATTGCCGAGGTCGCCACGCAGGAGCAGACTGAGCTGCTGCCCTTGCTTCAGGCGCTGGAGCGGGCCGCAGCCCCTTCGCTGCCGGTGGTGGCGCAATTCCTGGCCGCCTACCAGGCGCTGTGCCGTCAGCGGGAATGGGCCGTGCTCAGCGCCGAGTGCCTGTCCGAGATCGCGCGTTCGCCGGGCCTGGCGCCCGCCTTCGAGGCCAACCGCAGGCGCATGCTCGACGGCCTGGCAGGCTTCATGGAGCGCGGGGCGCAGCAGGGCCTCTTGCGGCCCGCCGTGCCCGTGCGCCTGGCCGCGCAATTGCTGCTGGATGCCGTGGAAAGCGATGCGCTGCGCTTTGCGCTGGCGGTGACGCCGCAGGAAGACGCGGGGGCGGATGAAGGGGGCGATGTGCTGCATTCCGCCTTGCTGGCCTGCCTTCTTGGAGGCGAGGCACAGGGAGACGCGACATGAGGCGTGCCACCGGCAGGGGCGCCCGCCTGGCGGGGCTGGACCTGGCGCGCTATCTGGCGCTGGCAGGCATGGTGTTCGTCAACTTCAAGCAGGCCATGCATCCCGCGCTGCAGGAGCCGGGCTGGCTGCTGTCGTTCTTCCATTTCCTGGAGGGCAAGGCCTCGGCCACCTTCGTGGTGCTGGCAGGCCTGGGCCTGGTGCTGGCCACGCGCTCGCTGGAGCCGGCCACGGCGCGCCTCTGGACGCTGCGCCGCGCGCTGTTCCTGCTGGTGGCCGGTGGCATGAACCTGGTGATCTTTCCGGCCGACATCATTCACTACTACGCGGTCTACTTCGTGCTGGCCATCGCCTGGCTGCAGGCCGGCGCAAGGGCGCTGCTGGCCGGCATGGCGGCCGTGGCTGTGCTCTCCGCTTGGGCCTTGCTGCAGCTGGACTACAGCCAGGGCTGGGACTGGGCCAGCCTGTCCTACCAGGACCTGTGGGAGCCGGCCGGCTTTGCGCGCAACCTGCTGTTCAACGGCTTCCATCCGGTGCTGCCCTGGTTTGCGTTCTTCCTCTGCGGCATGCTGCTGGCACGCCTGCCGTTGGCCGAGCCGCGCGTGCAATGGACCTTGGTGGCTGCGGGTGGCGTGATGGTGGGATTGGCCTGCGCCGTCTCGGCGCTTGCGGCCCGCAGCGCTTGGGCGTCCTGGCTGGGCACCGGCCCCATGCCGCCCGGCCCTGCCTACCTGCTGATGGGCCTGGGCTGCGCCAGCATTGCCATCGGCGCCTGCCTGCGGCTGGCCGACCGCTGGCCCGGTGGACCGTGGCGCGGCCTGCTGCCGGCCGGGCGCATGACGCTGACCCTGTACCTGGCCCACATCCTCATCGGCATGGGGCTGCTGGAGGCCATGGGCGCGCTGGACGGATCGCGCAGCCTGCGCGAAGTGGCCGTGGCCGCCGCGCTGTACGTGATCATCGCCAGCCTGGCCGCCTGGGCCTGGAGCAAGAAGGGGGCGCAGGGGCCCGTGGAATGGGTGATGCGGCGGCTGACGGCACTGGGCTGACGCAGTCTTGCAGGGCGATGGCCCCGGGCCTGCGGCGTTGGCGACCCTGCTGTAAGATAGCCCTCCGCTCCGGGGTGCACGCCAGTGCTGAGATCCACACCCGAGAACTTGAACCGGGTCATTCCGGCGGAAGAAGAGCTTGCACCCCTGCGTGGCCGCCCATGCGCCACGGCCGGGGGAGCCTTCGGAGCATCACGTCCCAGCTCTCGAAGGAATTCCATGGACAAGGCCCGGCCCCAGGCGGCTTCTCTGGTCGCAGACCTGCTTGCATTCATCGCCATGGACGGCTGCACCGACGAGCAGTTCGATGCACTGGCCCTGCGGCTGTTCGCCTACCAATACGAATCGAATGCGCCGTTTCGCAGCTTCTGCCAGCGGCGCGGCGCCACGCTGCGCAATGTGAAGACCTGGAGCGACATTCCCGCCGTGCCCATCGATGCGTTCAAGGCCATGGAGCTGCGCAGCGAGCCGGCCTCGCCCGCGGAGCGCGTGTTCATGACCAGCGGCACCACGGGCCAGGCCAAGGGACTGTCTTCGCGCGGGCGCCACTTCCATCCCGCGCTCGATGTCTACGATGCGTCGATGACGCGCAACTTCGCGCAGCGCTTCATGGCCGGGCACGAGCGCCTGCCCATGGGCATCCTCTTTCCCGACGAGCAGGCCATGCCCAACTCTTCGCTGGCGCATTACCTGGCGCTGGCCAAGACGGAATTCGGCACTCCCGACAGCCGCTACTTCCTCACCCCCGACGGCCTGGACATGCCCGGCCTGTGCGCCGTGCTGGAGGAATCCGAGCGCAGCGGCCGCCCCTATGCGCTGCTGGGCGCCAGCTTCAGCCTGGTGCATGTGATGGACGCGCTGCGCGAGCAGGGCCGCAGCTTTTGCCTGCCGCCGGGCAGCCGCATCCTGGACACGGGCGGCTACAAGGGCCAGTCGCGCGAGTTGCCGCTGGAGGACTTCTACGCCGACCTGTCCCGGCTGCTGGGCGTGCCGCGCAGCCACTGCATCAACATGTACGGCATGACCGAGTTGAGCACGCAGTTCTATGACGACGGCAATGCCACGCTGCCCTCGGTCAAGTCGGGGCCGCACTGGATACGCTCGCGCCTGGTCGAGCCCGTCACCGGCCGCAGCGTGGCACCCGGCGAGCGCGGCATTCTCGTGCACTGCGACCTGGCCAACTACAACGCGGTCACCACCATCCTCACCGAGGACGTGGGCCTGTGGGCCGGCCATGGCGAGAACAGCGGTTTCCTGTTGCTGGGGCGTGCCGAGGGCGCAGCGGCCAAGGGCTGCTCGCTGGCGGTCGATGAATTCGTGAAGGCCGCTGCTGCATGAACATCGAGCGGATCACGGCCGGCTACCTGCCCGAACTGCCTGGTTTGCGCGAGGACGAGGTGCAGTGGCATGTGCTGCCCTTCGAACGCGGCGGCGTGCGGCTGGAAGTCTCCGTGCCCCTGCTGACCGGCCCGCAGATGCATGCGCTGGCAGCCCACGTGCGCCGTGCCGCAGACCGCCACCTCAGGGCCATGCCCGTGGCCGAGATCATCGACGTCATCGACCGTGCCATTGCCCGCCTGCTGGACCGCAGCGATCCCTATCGGCGCCAGGCCGAGGCCTGGCTGCCCGTGGTCAGCGGCTATGACGCCGAAATGGTGCGCCTGGGGCTGACGGGCTTCTTCAAGACCTTCCGCGCCGCGCAGCTGCGGCGCTTCGTGGCCGAGGACTTTGCCAACCCGGCCGTGCTGGACGGCTTCCAGCCCGCGCCCAAGGGCGGCGCGGTGCGCGCCTTCGGGCCCGACCTGCTGATGCACAGCTGGGCCGGCAATGTGCCTGCGCTGTCCCTGTGGAGCCTGGTCTGCGGCCTGCTGGTCAAGGCGCCCGCCATTGGCAAGCTGGCCAGCGCCGAGCCGCTGTTCGCGGGCTGGTTCGCACGGCTGCTGGCCGAGGTGCATCCGCCGCTGGCCGATTGCCTGGCCGTGGTGTGGTGGACGCGG
>NZ_JTKZ01000143.1:0-1425 GCF_000799035.1 Delftia sp. ZNC0008 | reverse complement strand
CGATGTGCCCGACGGCCAGGGCGGCGGCGCCATGGGCATGCGCCCGCTGGACCGCTACCCCGAACTGTTCACCAAGGCCGTGGGCCAGACGCCGCAGGGCGGCATCGTCGGCCCCTTCCGTTCGGGCGCGGGCTTTCACGTGCTCAAGGTGCTGGAGAAGTCGCAGGCCGGCATGCCTTCCGTGGTCACGCAAAACCATGCGCGCCACATCCTGCTGCGCATCGGCGACCAGATGACCGAGGCCGATGCCGCCAAGCGCCTGGCCGACTACAAGCGCCGCGTGGACAGCGGCCAGGCCAGCTTCGAATCGCTGGCCCGCGAGTTCTCGCAGGACGGCAGCGCGCGCAACGGCGGCGATCTGGGCTGGGCCTCGCCCGGCCAGTTCGTGCCCGAGTTCGAGCAGGTGCTCAATGCGCTGCAGCCCGGGCAGGTCAGCGACCCGCTGGTCTCGCGCTTCGGTGTGCACCTGATCCAGCTCATCGAGCGCCGCCAGGCCGCGCTGACGCCGCGCGAGCAGCGCGAAATGGTGCGCAACGTGGTGCGCGAGCGCAAGCTCGAAACCGACTACCAGACCTGGCTGCAGGAGCTGCGTGGCCGCGCCTACGTCGAGTACCGCGAGCCCCCGCAATAAGACACCCCCCAAGCAGCCATGGCTGCGGCAGTCCACAATGGAAGGCGGTGCCATGGCGCACCGCCTTGCTTTTTCTATGAAACACATTCCTCGCAAACGCTTCGGCCAGAACTTCCTGACCGATGGCGGCATCATCGACGGCATCGTGCGTGCCATCGATCCTCGGCCGGGCCAGTCCATGGTCGAGATCGGTCCGGGCCTGATGGCCCTGACCCAGCCCCTGGTCGAGCGCCTGGGCCGGCTCACCGTGATCGAACTGGACCGCGACCTGGCCGTGCGCCTGCGCCTGCACGAGCAGCTCGACGTGGTCGAGTCCGACGTGCTCAAGGTGGACTTTCGCGCCATCGCCGCGCGCCTGGGCGTGCCCAAGCTGCGCATTGCGGGCAACCTGCCCTACAACATCTCCAGCCCCATCCTCTTTCACCTGCTCGAGCAGGTGGACGTGGTCGAGGACCAGCACTTCATGCTGCAAAAGGAGGTCATCGACCGCATGGTGGCCTCTCCGGCCACGGCGGCCTATGGGCGGCTGACGGTCATGCTGCAGTGGCGCTATGCGATGGAGAGCGTGCTGTACGTGCCGCCCGAGAGCTTCAATCCGCCGCCCAAGGTGGACAGCGCCGTCGTGCGCATGGTCCCGCGCGAGGCGCCGGCGGCCCTGGACGCGAAGCTGCTGGAGGAGATGGTGCAGGTGGCCTTCAGCCAGCGGCGCAAGATCCTGCGCAACACGCTGGGGCGCTGGCTGGAAGCCAAGGGCTTTGACGGGGAGTTCGACCTGCAGCGCCGCGCCGAGGAAG
>NZ_JTKZ01000482.1:0-4019 GCF_000799035.1 Delftia sp. ZNC0008 | reverse complement strand
CCGCGTATCGTCGATGGCGGCGGCATCGCCGACCAGCAGACCATTCGGGCCTTTGCCACCGGCCTGCCCGAGACGCGCACTTTTCCCACCGATGTCTGGGAGCGGCTGCAGCGGCAGGCGCTCAAGGACTACCGGGCCAGCGTCCTGCTGCACGGCGACCCGCAGGGCGCCGAGCCGCTGCGCAAGGCCATTGCCACCTACCTCAACCTGGAGCGCGGCGCCAAGGTGGAGGCCGGGCAGATCTTGGTGCTCAGCAGCACGCGGCAGGCGCTGTTCCTGTGCGCGCAGCTGCTGGTGGATGCGGGCCGGCCCATCCTGCTGGAGAACCCGGGCTACTTCGGCGCCCGCAAGGCCTTCGAGTCGGCCGAGGCCAAGGTCCTGCCCATCGACGTGGACGCGCAAGGCATTCGCACCGACCTGCTGCACGCCGACCGCAGCGGCGCCACCTGCGTCTATGTCACGCCATCGCACCAGTACCCCACGGGCGTCACCATGCAGCTGGAGCGGCGGCTGGACCTGATCCGCTGGGCATTCGAGCGCGGGCGCTGGATCATCGAGGACGACTACGACAGCGAATTCCACTACGACGGCATGCCCACCGCCTGCGTGCAAGGCCTGGACAAGCACGCGCGCACCATCTACATCGGCACCTTCGGCAAGACCCTGTACCCGGGCCTGCGCATGGGCTACATGGCCTTGCCCCAGGAGCTGGTGCGCGCCTTTGTCCAGGCGCGCAGCATCATGGACGGGCACACGCCCCAGATCCAGCAGCTGACCCTGGCGCGCTTCATGGAGGACGGCCACTACAACTCCCACGTGCGGGCCATGCGCAAGCTGTATGCGGGGCGGCGCGAGGTCATCCTCGAATCCATAGGCAGGCACCTGGCCGGCATCGTCACCGCGCCACGGCCCCAGGGCGGCATGCAGGTGCCCTGCCTGCTGGAGCCCGGCTGGTCCGAGGAAGACACCATCCGCCGCGCCGCCGCGGCGGGCGTGCTGCTGCAGGGGCTCAGCCGTCTGTACGCGGGCGAGCAGCGGCAGCCGGGCTGGCTGCTGGGCTATGCCTCGCTCACGGCCTACGAGATCGAGGCCGCCGTGCTGCGCCTGGCCAACGCGCTGCGAAAACCCTGAAATGGGGCCCCCACGCTCCCCCGCTCCACGTGGTCCGCTGCCCCCCGAGGGGGCGCTTTTCATCTTGGGGCGGCCCGGCGATGAAAAGGTGGAAAGCTTGGGACGCCGCATGCCTCAGTAGGGCAGGGGAAAGCGCCCGGTCAGGTCGGACACGCCTTCGTGGATGGACTTGAGCGTGCGCGCGTTCATGGTGCCGCTGCGTATGCCGCCCAGCGTGGCAAGAATCATGTCGCCGATCTCGCGGAACTCGTCGGCGCCCATGCCGCGCGTGGTGCAGGCCGCGCTGCCCACGCGGATGCCCGAGGTCACCAGTGGCCGCGCGCCGTCGCCGGGCACGGCGTTCTTGTTGACCGTGATGCCGATCTGCTCCAGCGCCGTTTCGGCGGCCTTGCCCGTCAGCTCCCAGGGGCGCAGGTCGATCACGCCCAGATGGCAGTCCGTGCCTGCGGACACCACGGACAGCCCGCCCTGCGACAGCCGGTCGCACAGCACGCGGGCGTTGTCCACCACGGCCCGCGCATAGGTACGGAAGGCGGGCTTGAGCGCCTCGCCCAGCGCCACCGCCTTGGCCGCCACCACATGCATCAGCGGCCCGGACTGCAGGCCCGGAAACACGGCGGCGTCTATGCGCCTGGCGATCTCGGCGTCGGCCGAGAGGATCATGCCGCCGCGCGGCCCGCGCAGCGTCTTGTGCGTGGTGGTCGTGGTCACATGGGCGTGCTCCACGGGCGAGGGGAACACGCCCGCGGCCACCAGCCCCGCCACGTGCGCGATGTCGGCCATGAAGATGGCGCCCACCCGGTCGGCAATGCGCCGGAACTCGGCCCAGTCCATCTGCCGTGAATAGGCCGAGCCTCCGGCAATGATGAGCCTGGGCCGCTCCTTCAGCGCAATGCGCCGCACCTGGTCCATGTCGATGAGTTGGGAGCGGGCGTCCACCTCGTAGCTGATGGACTGGAACCACTTGCCCGACACGCTCACGCTGGAGCCATGCGTCAGGTGCCCGCCCGAGCGCAGGTCCAGCCCCATGATCTTGTCGCCGGGCTCCAGGAACGCCAGGTACACGCCCTGGTTGGCCTGGCTGCCCGAGTGCGGCTGCACGTTGGCGTGCGCGCAGCCGAACAGCGCCTTGGCACGCGCAATGGCGAGGTTCTCCACGGCATCGGCATTGGCGCAGCCGCCGTAGTAGCGCACGCCGGGATAGCCCTCGGCGTATTTGTTGGTCAGCACCGAGCCCTGCGCCTCCATCACCGCGCGGCTCACGAAGTTTTCAGAGGCAATCAATTCAATCGAACGCGCCTGCCGTGTCCGCTCGGCCGCTATGGCGTCCCAGGCCTCGCTGTCCGCGTGTTGGAGTTCCAGGGAATTGATTCTGGGGAGCGATAAATCGTCCATGTCGCATTGGCTGTCTTGGAGGCGCTGAAGCACGGGAATCGGCAGCGCCCGGGTTATGGAAGGATTTGGAAACCAGGGCGCATCGGTAATGGGCAGTCTACAAAGTGCAGCTGCCTTGATTCCGACCATGTTTGAGCGGGTGAGCAGACCAATTAAGGTGGCATGCCAATGTAAACCGTTGAAAAAAGCGGTCTGGTTCATTGGCGAAAATAGGTCTGTTTGAATCCACGCTCTCTCCATAGAATTCGCCGCCAGACGTTGAAAGTCATGAGATCCAATACCGCCAGGAATCATCCGCAATCTGCAGTCGGGGAGATTGATTCAAGGTGGAATATGACAGAGTGAAGAAATCCATGACAACGTATCTGCCATATGCAGCGTCAATTGCAGTGCCATTTGCGGCGCCATTGGTGATTGCGGCAGATGGAGAAAGCGGGGGGAGGGAATAGGCGATTTGACTCAGATCAATCAAGTTCAATCACACGGAGTTGAAAAATGAATCTCGATATCTCTCGGACAGATGACGCCGTGCGCGATGCGCTCAAAAAGCTGTCCCTGCTCTGGAAGTCAAGAGCGGCCGTGAATCAGGACCTGCCTGACTACTGCGGCTTGGCGTTCGACCCCGCCCGGCAGGACTTCACCGCCTCGCTGCTGCCGTTTCGCGATCACCAGGCATGGGTGGAGGCGCCACAGCACCTGCGCGACCAATGCCTGTCCTACGCCTGGGGCATCTACAACCTCAAGACCATCTACATCGAGTGCAACGTGGTCACGCCGGCCTGCGAGGACATCATCAAGACCCCGCCGCCCAGCGCCAACCGCGCGCTGCTGCAGGACGTCATGTCCCAGGCCCTGCTGGACGAGGCCCTGCACACCCGCATGTCCATCATGGCCTGCAACTACATCTACGAGATGCGCGGCCTGGCGCCGCTGGACTACGCGGACTTCAACCTCGTCGGCTGGCGCAACGGCGTGCTGGCGCAGTGCGGCGCGGAATGGGAACGCCGCCTGGCCCGCTTCGCCATTGCCTGCGCCAGCGAGACCCTGATCACCGACTACCTCAAGACCATGGCCGAGGACCGCAGCATTCAGCCCATCTGCCACGAGGTCACGCGCACCCACGCCGTGGACGAATGGAGCCACTCCAGCGTCTTCAGCTCGGTGGCCACCGACATCGTCCAGGGCCTGAGCAACCGTGAGCGCAGCTACCTGCGCTCCATCATCCTCAAGACCGTGCAGATGTTCGCCAACAACGAGCTGGGCGCCTGGTCCACCGTCTTCACCATGGTCGGCATGCCGCATGCGCGCGACATCCTGCACGACGTGGGCGACAGCAACGAGATCGGCGTCTACACCGACTCGGTGCAAAGCCTGATCGACCGCATCGGCCTGGCGGGCCGCAACCTGGGCGGCAGCGTGGCGCTGGTGTCCTCGGTCCTCGAGGAGATGCAGGCATGAGCGCCGCCCTCCAGGCAGGCAGCATGCTCGCGCGC
>NZ_JTKZ01000928.1:0-841 GCF_000799035.1 Delftia sp. ZNC0008 | reverse complement strand
CCGCGTCCTGCAGTTCGGGCTGATGCTGTTTCTGATCGCGGCCGGGCTGACCCTGGTGTTCGGCATCATGGACATCATGAACCTGGCCCATGGATCGCTGTACATGGCGGGCGCCTATGTGGCGGCAGAGACCCTGCAGCGCACGGGCTCGTTCACGGCGGCGGTGTTGGTGGCGGCCGTGGCCACGGGCGTGGCGGGTGTGGTGCTGGAGCTGGTGCTGATACGGCGCCTTGCCGTGCGCGACCACCTGGCCCAGGTGCTCGGCAGCTATGCCGTCATCCTCATCGCCAATGACCTGGTCAAGATGGTCTGGGGCCCGGCTCCGGTGATGCTCAACATGCCGGCTGCGCTGTCCGGGCCCGTGCAACTGCTGCCCGATCTCATGTACCCGGCCTACCGGCTGATGATCATCGTCTTCGGCCTGGCCGCCGCGTTGGGCCTGTACTGGTTCGTGACGCGCACGCGCGCCGGCGTGCTGGTGCGGGCAGGCGCCTCCAACCGCCAGATGGCCACGCTGATGGGCGTGCGCGTGCCGCTGCTGTTCCTGGGCGTGTTCACGCTGGGCGCCATGCTGGCGGCGGTGGCGGGCGCGCTGCTGGGACCCATCACCTCGGTGCAGGTGGGCATGGGCGAGGACATCCTGATCCTGGTGCTGGTGTGCATCGTCATCGGCGGCATAGGCTCCATACGCGGCGCCCTGGTGGGCGCCTTGCTGGTGGGCATGGTGGATACGGCGGGTCGGGCCTTCCTGCCCATGCTGCTGCGCCAGGTGTTATCCCCGGCCGTGGCGTCCAGCGTGGGGCCCACGCTGGCGGCGATTTCCATCTACGTGCTGATGGCG
>NZ_JTKZ01000112.1:0-1792 GCF_000799035.1 Delftia sp. ZNC0008 | reverse complement strand
ACCGCCTTTGGCAGAAGGCACGAAGGCTGGGATCAGGGGTTGTAGCTGTCGCCACAGTTCTTTGCTAACGGGTCGTCTTGCCATGAGGGCAGCGAGCATAACTGCTCTGCGGGGGCCTGTGACGAAGTGGTGTTAGCCACTCTAAAAGTGACCGGATATGGGGAACACGTCACTTTTTGGTGCCGGCTGTTTACCCAGAGCGCGTGTCTGGCTGTTTGATATCAGCCGCCCCATCAGTACAGCAAGTACAAAGGCCATGAATCCGGCGGCGATCAGCATGTTTCTGAGGTGCTCGTATGCCTGTTTTGACTCCTCAATGATCTGCTGGGAACGGACGTAGGACAGTTCACTGTAGTGTCCGTTGGCCTCGATCAACTCCGCCATCAAGCGCTGGTACTCGTCGCTCATCTTGCGGATCGCCGCCTCCTTCTGGTTTTGCAGAGCCAGGGCCACGATATCGGTCACAACCGGTCCATAGCGCTGCTCCACGCCCACAATCTTGGCAACCAGATCGCGTGCATCGGCCGCAACATCCTTCAAAGCCATCTTGGCCTGGAGTTCGGCCAGCGAGCTTTTGACATCGGCATGCGCGGAAGTCCAGGCAGCCTTCTCCGCCGTCAGTTCATCAGGCGAGGTAACCAACTCTCGCAACTGGCCGAGTTGGAGTGCGAGCTGCGGCCCGTTGCTTTCGATGAGGAGGTGAAGCGGGCGGCCCGGATCTGCCGCCAGTCCAGGCAGGCGATCACCGCCATGTTCCGCGAGGCGCGCATGGGCAGGGAGATCAACCAGGACGAGGCCCGCTCCGTGGTCGCCGAGATGTCCGAGTCGATCATCCGCAACCCGTGCGCCTTGGTCAGCATCGCCCGGCTCAAGAGCAGCGACGACTACACCTACATGCACTCGGTGGCGGTCTGCGCCTTGATGATCGTGCTGGCACGCCAGCTCGACCTGCCACCGCAGCAGGTGCGCCAGGCGGGCTATGCGGGGCTGCTGCACGATATTGGAAAGATGGCGATCCCCGCCCCCATCCTGAACAAGCCGGGGCGCCTGACCGACAGGGAGTTTGCCGAGGTCCGCGAGCATCCGGCGCGAGGCCTGGAGCTGCTCCTGGCCGGCGGCGTCGATGATCCGGTGGTGCTGGACGTCTGCCTTCACCATCATGAGAAGGTGGATGGCACAGGCTACCCCCACGGGCTGCGCGGCGAGGACATCAGCCTGTTTGCGAAGATGGGCGCGGTCTGCGATGTCTACGACGCCATCACCTCGGACCGCCCCTACAAGCGTGGCTGGGACCCTGCCGAGGCGGTGCACAAGATGGCCGAATGGAGCGCCGGGCACTTCGACAAGACCGTATTCCAGGCCTTCGTCAAAAGCATAGGCATCTACCCGGTGGGCTCTTTGGTGCGGCTGACAACGGGCAGGCTGGGGGTGGTCGTGGACCCTGGCCGCCAGTCCCTGACATGTCCGCAGGTCAAGGTGTTCTATTCCACGGCCAGCGGCATGCGGATGGCACCGGAGACCGTGGACCTGGCCCGGCCCGGGTGCCAGGAGAAGATAGCCAGTCGGGAAGACCCCGCGAAATGGGGTTTCACCGACCTCGATGCCCTGTGAAGCCTGGCCAACAACCCGGTCATCCTGTCCGCCGTCAGCCCCGGCGCAGCGCGCGAGGCGGCCGGCTCGTGGGCTTCGCGGGCAGCGCCGTGGACGTGACGGCCCGCTGGAAGGTGCAGCAGGAGCTGCAGACCCAGCTGGCCTTCCAGCACCTGCTGTTCGAGACCACGCCCCTGCCCAT
>NZ_JTKZ01000598.1:0-3204 GCF_000799035.1 Delftia sp. ZNC0008 | reverse complement strand
AGTCCTGTCCTTCGGCAGGACTGCAACCCCGCAGGCGGCCCGACGCAGGCGCTGACATACGGGGAGCTTGCTCGGGCCTTCGCTGCGCTCGGCCTGGTTTCTTGATACGCAGCCGTTAAACTTGCGGCAGGCCGAAAGGCTTGGTGTGTCGTAACACCAATACAGAGGTGCGGCCCCCACCTTGAAGGGGGCTTTGTCATGTCCAGATTCCTGGGGCAGATGCGTCGTCGCGCGTCCGTCTCCAACGGTTTTGGACGGGATGGGCTTACCCGCAAGGATGGCCGCACGTCTGTATACGTGTTACGAACATCCCGTCCACCCGTTGCCCGTCGTACGGTGGCGTGTGGTTCTCTTGATTCATACAGGAACCAAGACATGCACCCTCTCACCGCCGCTCAGGCGGCCCCTCCCCAACCACCTTTTCTTCCCACCTGGCGGCAGGCCATGCATGCCTCGCTGGGCCTGGTGCAGAGCACGCTGCAGCAGTTGATCGAACTAATGGTCGACGATCCCGACAGGGACGACAGCGAAGTCGATGTGGACTGCGCCGTGGAGCTGGCGCTGGAGCACATCAAGCGCATGAGTGTCCAGCAGCATGCGGACCGCTATGCCTTCGAGGTCGAGTGGATCAAGGCAACGGCGGCGCTGCGGCTGGCGCAGGGCGCTTTCGGGCGGCCGGAATCACGCTTTGGCCTGCGGCTCAAGGATGCCATCCAGCAGCTGGAGATGCTGCCGGAGCTGGTGGAGTTCGTGGACCAGGACGACGGCGAGTGAACTGTGCGGCGTGCCCGTATCTCTGTGAGAAACTGGCCCGCCGAACACCCCCTTGCCTTCACCCATGGAACTGCGCCAGCTGCGCTACTTTGTCGATATCGCCAAGACCGAGCACCTGACGACATCGGCCAGGAACCTCTATGTCACGCAGTCCACGCTCTCGCATGGGCTGCGGCAGTTGGAGGAGGAGTTGGGCATGGCGCTGTTCGAGCGCATTGGCCGGGGGCTGAAGCTGTCGCAGGCCGGCGTGGTGTTCCGCAACTATGCGGAGCGTGCGCTGCATGAGGTGGAGGCCGGGCGCATGGCGCTGGCCGACCTCAGCGAGCTGCAGACCGGCACGCTGACCATCGGCGTGATTCCCACCTTCCTCAACACCCTGGTCGCCCCGGCCGTGGCGGCTTTCATGCGCGCCTATCCCAAGGTCAACGTGGTGGTGATCGAGCTGCTGGCCCCGCCCGTGGAGCAGGGATTGCTGGACGGCAGCCTGGACCTGGGCGTGAGCTTTCACCCGCCCCAGCGCGCCGAGCTGGACGCGCTGCCGCTGTTCGACGAACGCATGATGCTGCTGGTCAACCCATCGCATCCGCTGGCCGGGCGCCGCACGCTGTCCGTCAAGTCGCTGGCCGGCGTGCCCCTGGCCCTGCTGCCGCGCACGTTCTACACGCGCAGCCTGATCGAGGACGGGCTGCGCACCGCAGGCGTCACGCCCTTGCTGCGCGCGGAAATGGGATCGGTGGAATCGCTGATCGCGCTGTGCCGCTGGGGCGACATGGCCACCATCGTCCCCGAACGCGCCGCCCAGCAGGCCACGGACATGGTGGCCATCCACCTGGTCGCCCCCCAGCTCATCCGCACCGCCGGCCTGCTGTGGCGTCGCGGTGCGAGCTACAGCGCAGCGGCACGCGAGTTCGCGGCGCAGCTGGCACCCGCCACAAGAACAAACATGCCCCGCTAAAAAAACACCAGGCCGAGCGAAGCAAAGGCCCGAGCCAACTCCCCGTATGTCAGCGCCTGCGTCGGGCCGCCTTTTCTTGGCCTACGTTCTTTTGGCGAAGCAAAAGAAGGTAGGTCGGCTGCCGGGCCGAGACCCGGCCTCGAAAAAACACCACCCGGCAGGGTCAAAAACAAGACCCACTCAAGGAAGCACAGGCCGCGACCTCTCAGGCACCCGCACACTCAACGCAGCCGGCACATAAGCCGCATCAAAACTACACCCCACCCCAAACTTGGCCTCATTAGCAGAACAGGCCGCAGCAATCCCAGCCGCAGTCGGCTTCACCCCCGCCTCCACCCACTGCATCAACGCAGTCATCAAGGTGGGATAGGTCGCATCGCTGATATAGCTGTGCGTCCCCTGCCGCGTAAAGGTCTGCACCAGCCGGTCTCCACTGCCGCCCTGCTGCATCACCGCACGAAACCGCGCATCCAGCTCCACGAAGGCCGTGGGGTCGCTGATCCACTTGGCCGAGAGGACCGGCACGCCAATCTTGCCCACGGGGTCGGTGTCATCGGCGAACTTGCGGTAGGCCGCAGGGTCGGCGCGGTAGCGCAGCACGCCGGCATTGAGCGCGGCATCGTCGGCCGAGCCCGCATAGACCGCACCCTCGTTGCCGAAGGGGCTGGCGCCGCCCGTGCGCTTGGCCGAGATGTCCTGGAAGTGCATGGTGCCCCAGTTCATGTGCGACTGGATGGCGCTTTCGGGGATCTTGATGACCTTGGTGATGGTGTCGATCTTCGCCTGCTGCGCGGCCGTGCGCTGGGCGGCGGGCTTGTCCAGCGCCAGGCATTCGTTCACGCGCAGGGCCACGTCGGCCTGGCGCATCTTGGCGTCAGCGGGCAGGCCCAGGTTGAGCGCGTACTGCGGCTCATTGGGGCGCGGGTGGTTGCCGCACAGGTACTGGTAGACCACGCGCAGATCGGTGCGGAAGTCATAGGCATGGGTGCCGCCGCCCAGCACGCCGCTGGTCAGCAGCACGCCGTCGTAGGGGCGCTCGCCCACGGTCTGCTCGTTGAACATTTCCGCGCCCTTGGCGGCCACGCCCGCACCCCAGGACTGGCCGTGCAGGATGGTGCGCTGCGGCTTGGCCACATGCTGGCGGAAGATGCCGCGCAGGCGCTCGGTGTCCTCGGCGGCGGCGCGCACTTCCACGCCGCCCTGGCGGTAGGTGGAGCCAGCCCAGGCATAGCCTGCGCGCACCATGATGGACCAGCGCACCAGGTCTTCGGCCGCACGGTCGGCGGTGGGCGCGGCCAGGTCCGGGCCGCCGTGGGCGTGCAGCACCAGGGTGCCGTTCCACTGCGCGGGCTTGGCGATCAGGTAGTAGGCGCCCTTGGAGTCCTGCCCGGCCCAGCAGCTGATGCCCGCAGGAATCTCGGCGGGGCAGGCCGTGCTCTTGGGAGCGGTCTCGATGGAGGTGACCGGCCCGTGCA
>NZ_JTKZ01000500.1:0-1223 GCF_000799035.1 Delftia sp. ZNC0008 | reverse complement strand
CCGCGTCTTCTCGCGCTCGATCAGCGCCGTGTCCAGCTTGGCGGTTGCAAAGGCATCGCTGGCGATGACCTGGCGCAGGAACTGCACATTGGTGGCCAGGCCCACGATGCGTGTCTCGGCCAGGGCGGCATCGAGCCGCGCCAGCGCCTGTTCGCGCGTGTCGCCATGCACGATGAGCTTGGCGATCATGGAGTCGTAGAAGGGGCTGATGGCATCGCCCTCGCGCACGCCGTCGTCCACCCGCACGTCGCCGACATGGAAGCTGGCGCAGTCGGGCTTGCGGTAGACATGCAGGGTACCGGTGGCGGGCAGGAAGCCGTTGTCGGGGTTTTCTGCGCAGATGCGCGCCTCGATGGCATGGCCGGTGATGCGCAGCTCGTCCTGGCGCTTGGGCAGGGGCAGGCCGCTGGCCACGCGCAGTTGCCAGTCCACCAGGTCCTCGCCCGTGATGGCCTCGGTCACCGGGTGCTCGACCTGCAGGCGGGTGTTCATCTCCATGAAGTAGAACTTCATGGCCTCGGGCTGGTCGTAGCCGCCGGGCTGCTCGACGATGAATTCCACCGTGCCCGCGCCCACATAGTTCACGGCCTGGGCGGCGGCCACGGCGGCCTCGCCCATCTTCTGGCGCAGCGCAGGCGTCATGCCGGGCGCGGGGGACTCCTCCAGCACCTTCTGGTGGCGGCGCTGCACCGAGCAGTCGCGCTCGAACAGGTAGACGCAGTTGCCCTGGGTGTCGCCAAAGACCTGGATTTCGATGTGGCGCGGGCGCAGCACGTATTTCTCGACCAGCACGGCGTCATCGCCGAAGCTGTTGATGGCCTCGCGCTGGCAGCTGGCCAGGGCGGCGGCAAAGTCCTCGCTGCGCTCGACCAGGCGCATGCCCTTGCCGCCGCCGCCGGCGCTGGCCTTGATCAGCACCGGGTAGCCGATGCGGTCGGCCTCGCGCTGCAGCAGCTGCGGGTCCTGGTCGGCCCCGTGGTAGCCGGGCACCAGGGGCACGCCGGCCTTTTCCATGAGCTGCTTGGAGGCCGCCTTCAGGCCCATGGCGCGGATGGCCGAGGGCGGCGGGCCGATGAAGACCAGGCCGGCATCGGCGCAGGCCTGGGCGAATTCCTCGTTCTCGCTGAGAAAACCGTAGCCGGGGTGGATGGCCTGGGCGCCCGTGGCCTTGGCGGCCTCCAGAATGCGCTCCCAGCGCAGATAGCTGTCCTTGGGGGACGCGG
>NZ_JTKZ01000888.1:15188-20365 GCF_000799035.1 Delftia sp. ZNC0008 | reverse complement strand
CGAAATGCGCGGGGAAGAAGAACTGCGTGGCCAGCAGCTCCAGGATGTCGGCCTTGGTCTGCGCATGGGCCAGGTTGGCATACAGGAAATGGCACCCCAGCGTCTCGGCCGCCTGTTGCAGATCCTCCACCCTGTAGGCGCGGATGGACTGCACGATGTTGGCGCGCACGTTCCGCAAAGGGGTGTCCGGGATCTTACGAAGTGGTGCATCCATCTCCGTGGCTCTTTCTCTAACGTGGATGTGGCCTGCGGGTACGGGCACCTGGCCTGCGGCGTCCCCGGGCTGTGGATGAAATGCAGACCCCTGCCAGCGCACTGCGTCGGACGCGGAGGGTCGAACTGGCTGCAAAGACTGGGTCGAGGTCATTCGATGATCTTGCGAAAGCTGCTGTAGTGGTCGCTGGTGTAGTAGCAGGCATCGGGCTGCTGGGGCTCTCCGCCGCAGACGATGCGGCGGGCTCCGCGGTCACGCGAGCCGGGCGTGCGCACCGTGTACTCACGGTAGTAGCCGCGCGACTGGCGCGGCAGGATGCGCTCGCGGTTGCCGAACACCGTGCCGTCCTTGTCGTGGGCAAAAGGCCCGCCGCGCAGGATCAGCGTATAGGTGGAACGGCCTTCGCGCGGCAGCTCTGACAGAGTGACGGTGGCCATGGCCGCCGTCGAATCCGCGCTCTCGGGCGCCGAGCGGCGCGCATCAGCGAGCGAGGGCGACAGCACAAAGGCGGCCCCGACGATGAGCGCTAGACCGGACTGGTACGCCTTGGCGGCGGCTGCCTTCAGCATCAACTACACCTTTCAGAAATCCAGGGAAGCCCTGAAATCTCGACCCGCTAGTGTGACGGAACACCCCTCAAAATGCAAGTTCTGCCTAAAAAACAGGCAGCTTGACCGAGGAAATGTCTGGGGATTGAACAGTGAGAAGGCAACTCTGCGCCTGAGTTGCCTTCCATTCAATGCAAATGCCGCCCGTTGTCTCAAAAACGCGCGCGGCCAAAACGAGGGACACCGAGCAAGGGCCGCCCCGCAGCGAGGGTGTCGTCCCCCTCCCGCGAAGCGAGAGAGGGCGCCGTGCACACGGGGGAAGCGGCGAAGCCGCTCAGGGGGTGCTTAACGGTTAGCGTTAGCGTCCGCCACCGTCAGCGCCGTCATGTTGACGATGCGGCGCACCGTCGTGCTCGGCGTGAGGATGTGCACGGGACGGGCGGCGCCCAGCAGCACGGGGCCGATGGCAATGCCGCCGCCAGCGGCCTGCTTGAGCAGGTTGTAGCTGATGTTGGCCGCGTCGATGTTGGGCATGACCAGCAGGTTGGCATTGCCCAGCAGCGTACTGTTGGGCATGAGCTGGGCGCGGGCCTTGCCGTCCAGGGCCACGTCGCCGTGCATCTCGCCGTCCACTTCCAGCCAGGGGGCCTGCTCGCGCAGCAGCTCCAGGGTCTGGCGCATCTTGACGGCGCTGGGCTGGTTGCTGGAGCCGTAGTTGGAGTGCGACAGCAGGGCGGCCTTGGGCTTGACGCCGAAGCGCATCATTTCCTCGGCGGCCATGATGGTGATCTCGGCCAGCTGCTCGGCCGTGGGGTCGTAGTTGACGTGGGTGTCCACCAGGAAGACCTGGCGGTCGGGCAGCAGCAGGCCGTTCATGCAGGCATAGGTCTGCACGCCGGCGCGGCGGCCGATCACCTGGTCCACGTACTGCAGGTGGTGCGATGTCTGGCCCCAGGTGCCGGTGATCAGGCCGTCCACTTCGCCCTTGTGCAGCAGCATGGAGCCGATCAGGGTCAGGCGGCGGCGCATCTCGATCCTGGCGATGGGCACGGTGATGCCCTTGCGCTCGGTCATGCGGTGGTAGGTCTGCCAGAAGTCGCGGTAGCGCTCGTCGTGCTCGACGTTGACCACGTCGTAGTCCTGGCCCTCCTTCAGGCGCAGGCCGAACTTCTCGATGCGCTGGGCAATGATGGCCGGGCGACCGATCAGCGTGGGGCGCGCAATGCGCTCGTCCACCACGATCTGCGCGGCGCGCAGGATGCGCTCTTCCTCGCCTTCGGCATAGGCCACGCGCTTCTTGGTGGCCTTCTTGGCCGTGGCGAACAGCGGCTTCATCATCGTGCCCGAGGCGTAGACGAAGGTCTGCAGATGGGCGCGGTAGGCATCCATGTCCTGGATCGGGCGCTGGGCCACGCCGCATTCGGCGGCAGCCTGGGCCACGGCCGAGGCGATCTTCATCATCAGGCGCGGATCGAAGGGCTTGGGGATCAGGTACTCAGGACCGAAGCTCAGCTGCTCGCCCACGTAGGCTGCCGCCACTTCCTCGCTCTGCTCGGCCTGGGCCAGTTCGGCGATGGCGTGGACGGTGGCGATTTCCATCTCGGTGGTGATGGTGGTCGCGCCGCAGTCCAGCGCACCCCGGAAGATGTACGGGAAGCACAGGACGTTGTTGACCTGGTTGGGGTAGTCCGAGCGGCCCGTGGCGATGATGGCGTCGCTGCGCACGGCCTTCACGTCTTCGGGAACGATTTCGGGGTTGGGGTTGGCCAGCGCGAAGATCACCGGACGCGCGGCCATCTTGACCACCATGTCCTGCTTGAGCACGCCGCCGGCGGACAGGCCCAGGAAGACGTCGGCGCCTTCGATGACCTGGCCCAGCGTGCGCAGCTCGGTGGCGCGCGCGAACTGGGCCTTGTCCTCGTCCATCAGCTCGGTGCGGCCCTCGTAGACCACGCCGGCCAGGTCGGTGACGAACACGTTCTCGCGGCGCAGGCCGACTTTGAGCAGCAGGTTCAGGCAGGCCAGGGCAGCGGCGCCCGCGCCCGAGGCCACGAGACGGACCTCCTCGATCTTCTTGCCCGCGACCTTGAGCGCGTTGACCATGGCCGCTGCCACGGTGATGGCCGTGCCGTGCTGGTCATCGTGGAAGACGGGGATCTTCAGGCGGCGGCGCAGTTCGCGCTCCACGAAGAAGCACTCGGGTGCCTTGATGTCTTCCAGGTTGATGGCGCCGAAGGTGGGCTCCAGCGCGGCGATCACATCGACCAGCTTTTGCGGGTCCTTCTCGTTGATCTCGATGTCGAAGACGTCCACGCCCGCGAACTTCTTGAACAGGACGGCCTTGCCTTCCATCACCGGCTTGGAGGCCAGCGCGCCGATGTCGCCCAGGCCCAGCACGGCGGTGCCGTTGGAGATCACGGCCACCAGGTTGCCGCGCGCCGTGTACTTGAAGGCGGCGGCCGGGTCCTTGACGATCTCTTCGCAGGGCGCTGCCACGCCGGGCGAGTAGGCCAGGGCCAGGTCATGCTGGTTGGCCATGGGCTTGGTCGGCACGATGGTCAGCTTGCCGGGCTTGGGAAACTCGTGGTATTCGAGTGCGGCACGGCGCAGCTGGGCACGTTTATCGGAAGGGGTCGGGGCCGTGTTGTCGGACATCAAGCGTCTCCAGCGAAGGCATGGCCAACGCACGCGCGGATCAGCCCGCGTGCCGTCGGCCGAGGTAGGGGGGAACCGATTGTAGGCCGACAGGCAATAGCCGGGTCCTGCTGTGAAACTGTTGTGATGCCTGGTTGCCCAATGCCCCGCAGCGGCGGCGGTCTTTGCTTGCGCGCCGCCGCAAAGCCGGGCAATCACCTGGCATCCATCAGATGGCGTCCAGCGGAAACACCGGGCGGCTGACCCGGGCGAACGGAAAGCGCGAATAGTCCGAGGTGGTCACGCCGGGGCTGTCGCACTCGACCAGACCGGCGGACAGCGGCACGAAGACGGGCCGGCAGTACATGCGCGACTTGAGCAGCACGAAGCGAAAGCGAGTCGGGTCCATGCCCACGCAGTGGAACACGCCCAGGTCCCAGGGCTCGTGCGTCTGCTCGGTGATCACGATCTGCGCGGCGCCCGTATCCAGGCAGGCCGTGCGGCCCATGTGGCAGCGCTGGCCCGTGTAGATGGGGCCGCTGACCGTGTAGGCGCCGTCGCTGACGGCGCGCACCGTGCCGCGCAGCCGCAGCGGCTGCTTGTGAAGGCCGATGCGCTCCAGCGAGACCTTGTTGCCCAGCGCGATCTCCACCTCGGCGCCTTCGCCCGCCGCCGTGAGCGAGGCAACCGCTTCGGGGTCGCACAGCGGGCCCACGGCAATGCCTGACAGGCCCAGCTCCAGCGCGGTCTGCAGCACGTCCATGGTGTCGCAGGTGCCGCCGGACATGCAGTTGTCGCCATGGTCGAGCAGCAGCACGGGGCGGTCGGCGCCGTCGGCCAGGGCCTGGGCGCGGCGCAGCGAATCGGCCAGCGGCTCGCTGCGGTAGACGAAGTCGGCGCGGCGCTGCCAGATCCGGGCGGCCAGCGCGTCCACGCTCGCCTGGGTGGCCGCGCGTTCGTCGGTCCTGCAGGTGGCGACCACGCTCACGCAGGGCGCGGCGATGTCGGCCAGCGAGAAGCCGCCGAACACCGAGACCGCGGGCAGGCCCTCCGCTTCCAGGGCGCGCGCTGCGTTCACGGCGTCCAGCATGGGGCCGTCCAGCGTGGTGCTGCGCAGCGTGTGGCTCATCAGCGGCAGGCGGTGCCAGCACACGGCATAGCGCGCGCGGCCGGCCAGCATGTCCAGCAGCAGCCGGCCCGCGTGCTCGCCGGTCTCGTACATGTCGATGTGCGGATAGGTCTTGAAGCCCACCATCACGTCGGCATTGCCCACCATTTTTTCGGTGATGTTGCCGTGCAGGTCCAGCGCCACGCCAACGGGCACGCCGGGCGCGGCGGCGCGCACGCGTTCGAGCAGGTCGCCTTCGCCGTCGGCACTGTTCTCGGCCACCATGGCGCCGTGCAGGTCCAGCAAGATGGCATCGCAGCCCGGCGCGGCCGCCACGATGCGGCGCGTGAGTTCGTCATAGGCGGCCGCATGCACGGGGCCGCTGGGATTGGAGGTGGCCGATACCGGCGTGACCAGGGTGGCGCCCGCCGCCTCGGCCAGGTCGATGAAGGCGGCCATGGCCGTGCGCATGCCCTTGTTGGCCGAATAGGCGGCCTCGCCATAGGTGGGCGCAAACGCCTCGATGGGCGTGGGCACGGGCGAGAAGGTATTGGTCTCGTGGTTGAGCCGGGCGATCAGGATCTTCATGCCGGCACCCCGCCGTCCGCTGCCTGCACCACGCCCGCAGCCGCCAGCATGGCGCGCAGCAGCACGTTGCAGCCGGCCTCCAGGT
>NZ_JTKZ01000888.1:0-15178 GCF_000799035.1 Delftia sp. ZNC0008 | reverse complement strand
GTTGTGGCTGATGCCGTCGGCGCAGGGCACGAAGATCATGGCGGCAGGCGCCACGCGCGCCAGGTAGACAGCATCGTGGCCCGCGCCGCTGACCACGTCCATGGCGCTGTAGCCCAGGTCGGCCGCATTGGCGCGCACGGCCTCCACCAGGTGCGGCGTGAAGGGCTGGGGCGGGAAGTAGACGACCTGCTCCACGCCAACGGTCACGCCATGCGCGGCCGCAATGCGCTCGCAGGCCGCGCGCAGTGCGGCATCCATGTCCAGCAACTGGCCGTCGTCCGGCGCGCGCAGGTCCACGCTGAGCTTGACGCCGCCCGGGATCACGTTGCGCGAGTTGGGAAACACCTCCAGCGATCCCACGGTGCCGCGCGCATGCGGCAGGCGGTCCAGGGCGATGCGGTTGACCTCGGCCACGAGGTCGCTGGCGGCCAGCAGGGCGTCGCGGCGCAGCTCCATGGGCGTGGGGCCGGCATGGGCCTCCATGCCCTGCACGCTGACGTCGTACCAGCGCTGGCCCAGCGCGGCGCTGACCACGCCGATCACGCGTTCATGGTTTTCCAGCACCGGGCCCTGCTCGATATGGGCCTCGAAATATGCGCCCACCGCAGGCGCCGGGCCGGCCGGCCCGGCATAGCCGATGGCGCGCAGCGCCTCGTCCACGCTCACGCCCTGGGCATCGCGCTGGGCCAGCGCATGCTCCAGCGTGAAGGCATTGACGAACACGCCCGAGCCCATCATCACGGGCACGAAGCGCGAGCCTTCCTCGTTGGTCCACACGGCCACTTCCAACGGGGCGCGCGTGCGCACGCCGCCATCGCCCAGCGTGCGCAGCACCTCCAGCCCGGCCAGC
The DNA here is from genome assembly GCF_000799035.1 of Delftia sp. ZNC0008. Lineage (NCBI taxonomy): Bacteria > Pseudomonadati > Pseudomonadota > Betaproteobacteria > Burkholderiales > Comamonadaceae > Delftia > Delftia sp. ZNC0008. The sequence goes on along the minus strand of NZ_JTKZ01000888.1, from coordinate 14,328 downwards.
ACGCCGTAGTTGCCGTCGAACTTGCCGCCCGTGGGCTGGGTGTCGATGTGGCTGCCCGTCATCACGGGCGGCAGCGCATCGTCCAGGCCTGCGCGGCGCGCGAAGATGTTGCCGATGGCATCGACGCGGATGCTGCAGCCGGCCTCGCGCGCCCACTGCACGAAGAGATCGCGCCCCTGGCGGTCCAGGTCCGTCAGCGCCAGGCGGCACACGCCGCCCTTGGGTGTGGCGCCTATGCGCGCCAGGTCCATCAGCGATTGCCACAGGCGGGCGCCGTCGGTGCGCAGCCCGGCCGCAACGGCGGCGGCTGCAAGAGGGGTACTGAGATCCATGAATGACTCCTGGGAATGCGAAAGGCGGTGGATCAGGCGATCCCTACACCGAGATACCGGTCCTTGATGGCGTCATCGGCCAGGAAAGCGGCATTGCCTGCCTCGTGCGCAATCGCACCCTGTTCGATGATGTAGTGGCGGTCGGCCAGCTGGGTGCAGACCTCCAGGTTCTGCTCCACCAGCAAGATCGCCACGCCAGCGGCCTTGATGGTCTTGATCTGGGCCACGATCTCCTCCACGATCACGGGCGCCAGGCCCTCGACGGGCTCGTCCAGCATGAGCAGGCGCGGCGCGTTCATCAGGGCGCGGCCTATGGCCAGCATCTGCTGCTCGCCGCCCGACAGCTGGCCGCCGCCGTTGCCGCGCCGCTCCTTGAGGCGCGGGAAGATGCGGTAGATGTCGGCCAGTTGCCAGGGCGAGCGCTTGCGCTGGCCCAGCATCAGGTTCTCCTCCACCGTGAGCAGCTTGAAGATGCCGCGGTGCTCGGGCACCAGGCAGATGCCGCGCTGGGCCACCTGGTGCGTGGCCAGCCGGTGCACGGGCTCGCCGCCGAAGCGGATCTGCCCCTGCGAGGGCTGCATCACGCCTGCGATGGACTTGAGCGTGGTGGTCTTGCCCGCGCCGTTGCGGCCCAGCAGCGTGACCAGCTCGCCGTCCTGCACCTGCAGCGACACGCCCTGCAGCACATGGCTCTTGCCGTAGTGGGCGTGTATGCCCTCGACCGAAAGCAGGGGACCGCTCATGCCTTTCCTCCCGTGATCATGTTGCCCAGATAGGCGCTGCGCACACGCTCGTCGGCGCGGATCTCGTGGGGCAGGCCTTCGGCCAGCACACGGCCCTGCTGCATGACGGTGATGGTGTCGGAGATGTCCATGACGATGTTCATGTTGTGCTCGATGAGCACCACGGTGTGCTCATCCCTGAGGCCCTGGATCAGGCGCTTCATCTCGTCCAGGTCATCGATGCCCATGCCCGAGGTCGGCTCGTCCAGGAAGATGGCCTTGGGCCGCGCGGCCAGGGCCATGCCCACCTCCAGCCGCCGCTGCTGGCCGTGCGAGAGGTTGCCGGCCGGCGTGTCCGCATGGCGCTCCAGGCCCAGGCGCGAGAGCACGCTGGCCACGGTGTCGGCCAGGGCGCGAGCACCCACGGGCGCGTTCCAGCAGTCCAGCGCCCTGGCGGGCGCCACGCCCTGGGCGGCCAGGCGCAGGTTCTCGCGCACGGGCAGGGTCAGGAACAGGCTGGTGACCTGAAAGGACCGTGCCATGCCACGCCGCACGCGGCGGTGGTCGGGCTCGCGCGTCACGTCGTGGCCGTCGAAGACGATGCGCCCGCCGCTCACGCTCTTGGTGCCCGTGAGCATGTGGAACAGGGTGGTCTTGCCCGCGCCGTTGGGGCCGATCACCGAGTGCACGGTGTGGGCGCGGACCTTGAGGTCCACGCCGCCCAGGGCGACGAACTTGTCATAGCGCTTCTCGACGCCCACGGCCTCGAGCAGGATGGGAGATGCTGTGGCGCTCATGCCTGGCCTCCTTTGGTTTCTGCAGCGGCCGCCTCGGCATCTGCCGGCCCTTTGCGGCGCACCAGGGCCCACAGGCTCTCGCCCAGGCCCCACAGGCCGCGCTGCAGGCCCAGGCTCACGATCATCAGCACCACGCCCAGCAGCAGCAGCCAGCGCGGCCACAGCGTGGACAGCCAGTCGCCCAGCAGCACATAGAAGGCCGCGCCCAGCACCGAGGCCAGCAGGTTGCCCGTGCCGCCGATCACGGTCATCACCAGGATCATTTCGCTGGTGTGGTACTCGGCGTTGGACAGCGGGGCGATGCCCGTCATCATGGCGTGCAGCGCGCCGGCCAGGCCCGTGACCGCGCCCGAGATCACGAAGGCCTGCAGCTTCAGCAGCCTCAGGTCGTAGCCCACGGCGGCGGCGCGCTCCTCGTTGTCGCGCACGGCCAGCAGCGTGCGGCCGAACATGGAGTCGCAGACGCGGCGCAGCAGCCAGAACACCACCAGAAAGAGCACGGCCACAAAGCCGTAGTACTGCCAGGGCGTGGCCAGCGGCCACAGCGTCTGGCCGGCCACCGCGAGGGCGGGGCGGGGCACATCGAGCAGGCCGTTGTCGCCGCCGGTGATGTCCGTGGCCGAGTAGGCGATGAAGTAGAACATCTGCGCAAACGCCAGGGTGAGCATCACGAAATAGGTGCCGCGCTGGCGTATGGCCACCCAGCCGACGATGGCCGCGCCCACGGCGCCCATGGCGGTGGCGGCCAGCAGGGCCAGCGGCATGGGCAGGGGCCAGCGTGTCAGCAGCAGGGCGATGGTGTAGCTGCCCAGCCCGAAGAAGATGCCCTGCCCGAAGGACAGCAGCCCCGTGTAGCCCAGCAGCAGATTGCAGCCCATGGCCGCGAGGCCGAAGATCAGCACTTCGCTGGCCAGCGAGCCCGACTGCATGCACAGCGGCATGGCCACCACGATGGCCAGCGCGAGAAGGAGATGGGAATGCCTGGTCATGGTCTTCATCCTTTGCGGCCCAGCAGGCCATGGGGTCGCAGCAGCAGCACGGCGGCCATGGCCACGTAGATCATCAGGCGCGCGCCCTCGGGCCACAGCGTGCTCATCACGCTTTGCACGATGCCGATCAGCAGGCCGCCGACCAGTGCGCCGCCGAAGCTGCCCAGCCCGCCCACGACCACGATCACGAAGGCCACGCCCAGCGCCTCCACGCCCATGAAGGGCTCTGCGCCGCGTATGGGCGCGGCCAGCACGCCGGCCAGCGCCGCCGTGGCTGCGCCCAGCGCGAACACCAGGCTGAAGATGCGCAGCACGTTCACGCCCAGCAGGGACACCATCTCGGTCGATTCGCTGCCCGCGCGCACCGCGCTGCCCAGCCGCGTGCCTTCCAGCAGCCACCACAGCAGCACGGCCAGCACGGCGGTGAAGCCGATCACGAACAGCCGGTACTTGGGATAGACGAAGCTGCCCCACATCACCACGCCCTGCAGCAGATCGGGCACGGCCACGCTGTCGCCCAGCGGGCCCCATTGCACGATCACCAGCTCCTGCACCACCAGGGCCAGGCCCACGGTGACGATGATGTGGAACTCATGCGCCTTGGCATACACATGGCGCAGCATGAGCTTTTCCACCAGCCAGCCCAGCGCGCCCACGGCCAGCGGCACCACGACCAGGGACAGCCAGAAGCTCATGCCCCAGCGCGTCATTTGGTAGCAGAAATAGGCGCCCAGCAGGTAGAAGGCACCGTGCGCGAAATTCACGAAACGCAGCAGGCCGAAAACGATGGACAGGCCCACGGCCAACAGGAAATACAGCATGCCTATGCCGATCCCGTTGATGGTCTGAAGCAGATAGATGCTCATACAGGGTCCGAAACGATGGACGAAGGAGGCGGCGCGGAATGCGCGATGGTTTGAACCTCGTGCGACACAGGGCTGAGCCCTTGAACTGGCACGGCCCAACTCAGGGACACCGAGCAAGGGCCGCCCCGCCGCGAGGGTGTCGTCCCCCTCCCGAAGGAGAGGGGGAAGGCGCGCAGCGCCTCAGGGGGTGCCTTCCATCTCAAACCAGCTTGCAGCCGGTCTGGTCTACGGGCAGGAAGGACTTGCCGGAGCTGACCACATCCACGTAGTCGTCCTTGTTCTTCATCTTGGACTTGGCCTTGCCCTTGAGCAGGTAGTAGTTCTTGAGCACCTGGTGGTCTGCCTTGCGCACCTCTTCCTCGCCCGTCAGGCCCTGGTACTTCATGCCTTCCAGCGCGGCGACCACGGCCTTGGGGTCGACCGTGCCGGCCTTGACGATGGCATCGATCATCAGCTTGGTGCAGATGTAGTGGCCGGCCAGGCTGTAGTTGGGATTGGCCTTGAACTTGTCGTTGCAGCGCTGCACCAGATCACGGTTGAGCGGCGTGTCCACCGTGTGCCAGTACTGGGCGCCGAAGTACACGCCGTCGCACAGGTCAGCGCCCAGCGACTCGAACTGCTCCAGCCCTGAGGCCCAGGCGATCAGGATGGTCATGTTCTTGTTCATGCCGAAGCTGATGGCCTGGCGCAGCGTGTCCGAGGACTGGGCGCCGAAGTTCAGCAGCAGCAGCACGTCGGGCTTGGCGGCCACGGCATTGGTCAGGTAGCCGCTGAACTCCTTTTCGGTCAGCGAGTGGTAACTGTTGCCCACATGCTCGATGCCCTTTTCCTTGAAGATGTTCTTGGCCGCCGTGAGCAGGCCGTCGCCGAACACGTACTGCGGCGTGATGGTGTACCAGCGCTTGGCCTTGGGCAGGGATTCGATCAGCGGGCGCACGGTCTGCTCGATGGCGCCGAAGGTGGGTGCCGACCAGCGGAAGGTGGCGCTGTTGCAGTCCTTGCCCGTGATCTCGTCTGCGCCTGCGGTGGTGATGAAGATGCCGCCGGCCTTCTCGGCCTCCTTGCCCATGGCCAGCGCCTCCGACGACAGGATGCCGCCTGCGAAAAAGCGCGTGCCCTGCTGCTGCGAAGACTCCTGCAGCTTGCGCACGGCCGTGGCGGGCTTGCCCTCGGTGTCCAGCACGGTGTAGGCCAGCGGGCGGCCCAGCGCCTTGCCGTATTGCTCTATGGCCAGCTTCATGCCCAGGTCCGCGTACTTGCCGTTGGCCGCGAAGGCGCCCGACATGGGCACGGGGCAGGCGAACTGGATGCTGTCCTTGGACTGCGCCCAGACGCTGCGGCCCAGGCCCAGCGATGCGGGCAATGCGCCCAGTGCCGAGAGTTGCAGGAGGTGACGACGTTGCATGGGATCTCCGTGATGGGGACTGAAGGCGCTGCGGCCCGGGTACGCTTTTCAGAGCAAGTTGCATGCCAGTCGAAACGGGTGCGTGCAGGCTCCTTGATTCATATTTATAGTGATAAATAGAAGGAATAGGGCGCGTGCTAACCCTAGGCGCAAACGCCCACGCGCCATGGCGGTGCATACTGCACCAAACCCGTATGCAGACTGGGCGCGGACACGATCCGGTGCCCTTCCGGAGAACACAACAATGGCTACACCCAAGTCGGCCCCCCTGGCGATCCGGCAGCTCAAGCGCCCGGATCTGGTGGCCCAGGAGATCAAGCGCCTGATCACCGAAAAGAACCTCAGCCCCGGCGACCGCCTGCCGCGCGAAAGCGAGCTGCAGGCCCAGTTCCAGGTCAGCAAGGGAACGATCCGCGAGGCTCTCAAGTCGCTGGAAGTGCAGGGGCTGATCACCATCTCCACCGGCCCTTCGGGCGGTGGCACGGTCGTCGAGGTGCCGCTGGACCGCACGCTGCAGTTCATGCAGAACTACCTGTTCTTCCAGGAGGTGACCATCGACGACATCTACACGGTGCGCCAGATGCTGGAGCCCGAGCTGGCGGCAGGCGCCGTGCCCCATCTGACCGAGGCCGATTTCGAGGCCCTGGAGCACAGCATCGCCTGCTGCGATCCCACGCAAAGCAGCGACGACCTGGTGAGCCAGCGGCGCGAGGACGTGAACTTCCACGACATCCTGGCGGCCGCCAACCCCAACCCGTTCCTGCGCTTCACCTGCGAGCTGATCAACGAGATGATCCGCCAGCTCATCGTCTTCGCCAACCGTACTCCGCAGGCCGAGCACCGGCGCTTCGGCGAGGCCAATGCGCAGTTCCACCGCAGCATCGTGCAGGCCGCGCGCGAGCGCGATGCTGCGAAGGTGCGCGCATTGATGCAGGAGCACATGCGCGATGCGGCCAGCAGCGTCAAGCGCATGAAGGGCCGCATCCAGGGCCGGCTCATCCTCGATGCCGACAGCCTGCGCAGCCCGCGTCCGCGACGCGCCGTGCAGCCGGTGGAAAAGGCCGCGGCGACAGCGCCAGGGACTGCGTCAAAAACAACGGCAAGGGCGAGCGCAAGGGCCACCGCGAAGGCCCCGGCAAAGGCCCCCGCAAAAACCATCCCAAAGGCTTCCGCAAAGACGGCTGCGAAGGCTCCGGCAAAGTCGCCTGCAAAGGCCACGTCCGCGCGTCCCGCTGCCGCACGCAAGCGCGCGGCCTCCTGAGCTGTCCCGCACCGGTCATCGGCGCCCCACGCCACGCGTTTCGCGCTGCCCGCTGCTGGTATGCTGCCGCGCGCTTGGCCTTCACGCATCCCCCTCACGAGACAACAGCATGAGACAAACCCCTTTCGCATCCTCCCGCACCCCGGTGCGCCGCGCAGCCCTGTGGCACGCCCTGGCCGGCGGCCTGGCGCTGGCGGCCACGCTGGCGGCGCCCCTCGCCCATGCCCAGGGCGCAGGCAGCTATCCGTCCAAGACCATTCGCCTGGTCGTGCCCTTCGCACCCGGTGGCTCCACCGACATCCTGGGCCGCCTGCTGGCGCAAAAGCTGGGCGAGAGCATGCACACCACGGTGGTGGTGGACAACAAGCCCGGTGCCAACGGCACCATCGGCTGCGACCTGGTGGCCAAGGCGCCGGCCGACGGCTACACCGTGGTGCTGGGCGACGTGGGCTGCATGGCCATGGCCAAGGGCCTGTATACCAAGCTGCCCTATGACCCGCTGCGCGACTTCGCGCCCATCAGCCTGGTGGCGCGCAGCCCGCTGGTGCTCACCGTGGGCGCGCAAAGCCCGTTCCACTCGCTCAAGGAGCTGACGGCGGCGGCCCAGGCCCAGCCCGGCAAGCTCAACTACCCCTCGTCGGGCACGGGCGGACCCAACCATCTGGGCGCCGAGCTGTATGCCATGCAGGCCAAGGTCAAGATCGGCCACGTGCCCTACAAGGGCAGCGCGCCTTCGGTGGTGTCGCTGGCCGCCGGCGAGACCGACTTCGGCTTTCTCACGGCCGTGACCATTGCCGCGCAGCTCAAGGCCGGCAAGGTGCGCGCGCTGGCCGTGGCCCACAACGAACGCCTGCAGTCCATGCCCGACGTGCCCACCATGTCGGAGGCCGGCCTCAAGGACTTCACGGCCGATGCCTGGTTCCTCGCGGCCGTGCCCGCAGGCACGCCCAAGCCCATCGTGGACCGGCTCTACGCCGAGATCGCCAAGGCCCTGCCCGCGCCCGAGGTCAAGGAAAAGCTGGACGCCATGGGCGTGCTGCCCTCGGGCCTCAAGCCCGATGCCTCGGCCCAGTTCCTGCGCGTGGAAGTGGACAAGTGGCGCGATGTGATCAAGAACGCGGGCATCACGCTGGACTGATTTCGCAGCCTTGCCGTTGCCATGCAAAAAAGCCCCTGTGGCCTCACGGCCCAGGGGCTTTTCTCATGTGCCGGAGATGCTCAGTTCGTTTCGGTCAGGGCATCGCCCAGGGCGCTGACCAGCCGCTCGATCTCGGCCTTCTCGCTGATGAAGGGCGGTGCGATCTGGATGGTGTCGCCGCCGTAGCGCACGTAAAAGCCCTTGTCCCAGCACTTCATGGCGATCTCGTAGGGACGGCGGGCCGGCTCGCCGGGCAGCGACTCGATGGTGAAGCCCGCAGCCAGGCCGAAGTTGCGGATGTCGGCCACATGCTTTGCTCCCTTGAGGCTGTGCACGGCCTGCTCGAAGAACGGGGCCAGCGCGCGCACGCGGCCCGGGCCGTCCTCGCGCTGCAGCAGGTCCAGCGCGGCCACGCCCGCCGCGCAGGCAATGGGGTGGGCCGAGTAGGTATAGCCGTGCGGGAACTCCAGCATGTACTCGGGGCCGCCCGCTGCCATGAAGGTGTCGTAGATCTCCTTGCTGGCCACCACGGCGCCCAGGGGCTGGGCGCCATTGGTCACCTGCTTGGCGATGTTCATGATGTCGGGCGTGACGCCGAAGGCCTCGGCTCCCGTCATGGCGCCGCAGCGGCCAAAGCCCGTGATGACCTCGTCGAAGATCAGCAGGATGTTGTTCTGCGTGCAGATCTCGCGCAGGCGCTGCAGGTAGCCGGCCGGCGGAATCACCACGCCGGCCGAGCCCGAGAAGGGCTCGACGATGACGGCTGCGATGTTGCTGGCGTCATGCAGGGCGATCAGGTCCAGCAGCCGGTCGGCCAGCGCGCGGCCATCGGTGGCAGGCATGCCTTTGTGGAAGGACCCCAGCGCCGGCTGCGTGTGCGGCAGGTGGTCGGCCTCCACGCCCTGGCCGAAGGTCTTGCGGTTGCCCACCATGCCGCCGACCGAGATGCCGCCGAAGTTCACGCCGTGGTAGCCCTTCTCGCGCCCGATCAGCCGGGTCTTGCCGCCCTGGCCCTTGGCGCGCCAGTAGGCGCGTGCCATCTTCAGCGCCGTGTCGGCGGCTTCCGAGCCCGAGCCCGTGAAGAACACATGGTCCAGGCCTGCGGGCGTCAGCTCCTTGATCTTGTTGGCCAGCGCGAACGAGGCCGGGTGGCCGAACTGGAAGGCCGGCGCATAGTCCAGCTGCTGGGCCGCGCGGCCGATGGCTTCGGCGATCTCGCGGCGGCCATGGCCCAGGCCCGAGCACCACAGGCCCGACAGGCCGTCGAAGATCTTGCGGCCGTCGGCATCGGTGTAGTAGGCGCCCTGGGCGCTGGTGATCATGCGCGGGCGCGCCTTGAACTCGCGGTTGCCGGTGAAGGGCATCCAGTGGGCCTCGAGCCAGGCGGCATCGGTGCGCGTGGCGGGGGCGGCGCTTTGTTCGGTGGGAACCAGGGTCATGGCGATCTCCTCGAGCCTAGGGAAGAAATGTGGATCGGCCCATTGTGAGCGCGCTGTTTGATTTCGCGAAGAGCACGATATCGAGGTTTACTTGCATATTTCTGCAAGTGATCAAGCGCCTGCCGGTCGCTGCATGGCGTGCGCGCATTGGGGGAATCCGTCGCCACTGCCGCCCCGTGGCTCCCCTATAGTGGCTCCCCTGTAGCGGTGGCCATGTCCGGCAAGCACACCGGGAGGCGAATGGCGATGGCGGAATTTTCTCTGGATACCCCTGCGAGCCGCCGGGCACGCGATGGCCGTGCGCGCGCGGCGCTGGGCCAGCTGGGCGACATGGATCTGCGCCTGCTGCGCGTGTTCAAGGCCGTGGTCGAGTGCGGCGGCATGTCGGCTGCCGAGCTGGAGCTGAACATCGGCAGCTCCACGCTGAGCCGCCACATGAAGGACCTGGAAGAGCGCCTGGGCCTGACGCTGTGCCGGCGCGGGCGCGCCGGCTTCGCACTCACGCCCGAAGGCCACCGCATCTACGAGGCCACGCTGCAGCTGCTGGGCGGCGTGGAGGGGTTTCTGGGCCAGGTGGACGACATCCATGGCCGGCTGGCCGGCACGCTGGACGTGGCGCTGTTCGACAAGACCGTGGGCAATCCGCAGTCACGCATTCCCGAGGCGATAGGCCTGCTGCACGATCAGGCGCCGCAACTGCACCTGCGGCTGCACGTGGCCTCGATACAGGCCATCGAGCGCGGACTGATGGAGGGGCGCTGGCAGGTGGGCGTGCTGCCCTCTGCACCCAGTTCGGGCGCGCTGGACAGCGCCCGGCTGTTTGGCGAGCGCATGCAGCTGTACTGCGCTCCCGGCCATCCGCTGCATGGCGCCGACCATGGCGGGCTGGACTGGGACAGCCTGGGCGCACATGCCTTTGCAGGCCTGGGCTACCAGTCGCCCAACATGGCGCTCAGCCACCAGGCCGGCCTGCAGCGCCAGGCCACCGGTTTTGACCAGGAGGCCATTGCCATGCTGGTGCGATCGGGCCGCTACCTGGGCTTTCTGCCCGACCACTATGCACAGGCCATGGAGGGCCAGGGTCTGCTGCAGGCCGTGGCCCCCCACCGGTTCTTCTATCTCTGTGATTTCTTCGCGGTCTGGCGCAGTGCCGTGGTGCCTGGGCGTGCAGCCCGTGTGTTCATCGACGCGCTGCTGGGCGTGCACCGTGAATGAACGGCTTTGCCACAGCCTTGGCAAGAGGAAAATCACAGGTTTGCGAAGAGGCTATACACAGCTTTTCACACAGCTTGTGCACATATTTTCCAGCGTATGCGCTTGACAATGTTTGGCATTGTGACCGGCGCCGGGGCTTCAGTCCGCCCCGATGCGGTCGAAAGGCATGTATGGATTCCGTGCCGGCCATGGGCCGCACGGGCAGCGCCTTGATACCAACGATTTCGCATTTCCCGGGTTCTTGCACCATGCGCCGCCATGTCCACCTCTCTTGCCGCCACGGCAGGGCCGGGTTTCAGCCCGTGCCGCCATCGACCATCCTTGCCAGGGTTTCGGTCAGCCAATTGCCGAATGAGGCGTCCGCGCTGAAAGACCGCAGGGGCGTGGGCATGTTCGTGCTCCTGGCGGGTTCAGGCCGCAGCCGCAGTGGCTGCTGCGGGCGGCGCCATGCCGGCGCCCGCGTCGGCACGGCGGCGCAGGCTGCGCTCCCACAGCTTTTCATGGAAGAAGAAGGCCACGGCCTGCACCGTGGGCTCCAGCAGGCTGAGCGTCAGCGCGGCCCAGAGATTGCGGGTCACGGCATAGGCCACGGCCGCTGCCACGGTGACATGGATGACGTAGTAGCTGGCAGTCTTCAACAGCGTGCGGCGGTGGTGGTGAAGGGTCTGGCGGATGCGGCTCATGGGGCTCTCCTCGGGATGAGACTCCATGCTAGGTGCGTGAAATAGTTATGGCCAATCGAAAATGATCATCAAAGTTATAAAAACTATCGATGGCCGGCGGTTGCGTGCTGCGGCCTTGTGCCATGCCGGGGGCGCGCCATGAGCTGGGACCAGATTTTCGTGCTCGGCTGGGCGCCGCATCCGCAGTGGTTCCAGTGGCTGCATCCGGGCCTGGTGACGCTGTCGGTGCTGGTGGCCGTGGCCACGTCGGTGATGGCCATGCAGATTGCCGGGCTGGCGCGCGATGCCGCGTCGCCGCGCATACGCCGCGTGGGCGTGCTCACGGGCGCCTTCTGCCTGGGCGCGGGCATCTGGGCCATGCACTTCATCGGCATGCTGGCCTTCGTGCCCTGCACCTTTGGCGACTACGACCCCTGGATCACCACGCTGTCCATGCTGCCCAGCATGCTGGCGTCCTGGCTGGCGCTGACGCTGATGGTGCGGCCGCAGCTGTCCACGCAGGCGCTGGTGGGCGGCGGCGTGCTCATGGGGCTGGGCATTGGCTCCATGCACTACATCGGCATGGCGGCGGCCCAGACCTGGACCTCGATGCTCTACGACCCCTGGGGCGTGCTGCTGTCGGTGATCGTGGCGGCAGGCATGGCCATGCTGTCGCTGTGGGTGCGCTTCAGGCTGGGCAACACGGGCCGGCTGTGGCCCACGCTGGTGGCCGGCATCGTCATGGGCTTGGCCATTTCCTGCATGCACTATGCGGGCCTGTATGCACTGCGCCTCAAGCCCGAGATCGATGTGCTGGCGCAGGTGGAGTCGCCCACGCATGCGCTGCTGGTGTTCTCCATCGTCGGCATGGTGGTGCTGATCTTCGGTCTGGTGTTCGCGGTCAACATGACGCTGCGTTACCGCCAGATCTACCGCCAGGTGCAGCGCAGCGAATCGCGCCTGCGCGCCGTGGTGGAGACGGCAGTGGACGGCATCGTGATGATCAACGGGCGCGGCAGCATCGTGTCGTTCAACGGCGCGGCCGAGCGGCTGCTGGGCTGGACGGCGCAGGAGGTGGTGGGCCGCAGCGCCAGCCTGCTCATGCCCGCGTCGGGCTGCGATGGCGATGGCGGCTCGCTGCAAAAGCATCTGGCCACGGGCTTTGCGGGCCTGCTGGGCTCCAGCCGCGATATCAACGCCATGCACAAGGACGGCACGCAGATCGCCGTGCGCCTGGCCGTGGGCCGGGTGGCGATTGCCGGCGATCCGCTGTACGTGGGCTTTGTGACCGATATCCGCGAGCGCCGCCAGATGCTGCAGTCGCTGCGCCGCAGCGAGGAGCAGTACCGCACCCTGATCAACAACGTGCCCGGCACCACGTTCCGCTGCCTGTACGACGGCAAATGGACGCCGCTGCTGCTCAGCCGCTCCATCGAGGAGTTGACGGGCTGGACCGAGCAGGATTTCACCGATGGCCTCACGGGCTGGGACCGGCTCATCCACGCCGAGGACCGCGACCGGCTGGAGGCTGCGGTGGCGCATTCTCTGGCGCGGCGCCAGACCTACAACGCCGACTACCGCCTGCTGCACCGCGACGGCAGCACGCGCTGGGTGTCCGAGACCGGGCGCGGCGTCTTCAACGAACAGGACGAACTGACCTGGATCGACGGCGTGATCATGGATCAGACGGCGGCGCGCGCGCGCAATGCCGAGTTCGAGGGCACGGTGCGCGCCATCGACCTGTCGCTGGCCACCATCGAGTACGACCTGCGCGGCCATGTGCTGCGCGCCAACCGCAATTTCCTGGACCTGTTCGGCTACCGGCTCGACGAGGTCGCGGGCCGCCACCACGGCATGTTCTGCGAGCCCGGCTATGCGCATTCGCCCGAGCATGTGCAGTTCTGGCGCCGCCTGGCCGAGGGCGAGTTCCAGGCCGGCGAGTTCCTGCGCTGCGGGCACGAGGGGCGGCGCATCTGGGTGCAGGCCACCTACAACCCCATACGCGGTGCCGACGGCCGGCCCTACAAGATCGTCAAGCTGCTCACCGACATCAGCGCCCAGCGCAAGCTGGCCCAGGAGCTGGTGCTGGCCAAGGAGCATGCCGAAGCCGCGGCCGCCGCGCGCAGCACCTTCCTGGCCAACATGAGCCACGAGATCCGCACGCCCATGAACGCCATCATCGGCTTCACCGAGGCGTTGCGCGAAACCGCGCTGCAGCCCACGCAGGCGCGCTACCTGGACACGGTGCACTACGCGGCGCGCTCCATGCTGCGCCTGCTCAACGACATCCTGGACACGGCCAAGCTCGACAAGGGCGCGGTGGAGCTGGAGATAGAGGACTTCTCGGTGCGCGAGCTGTGCCAGCAGATCCTGGCATCGCTGCGCATCACGGCCGATCGCAAGGGCCTGGACCTGCGCCTGGACTACGACCCGCACACGCCGGCCGCGCTGCGCGGCGACGGCATGCGTGTGCAGCAGATCCTGGTGAACCTGCTGGGCAATGCCGTGAAGTTCACCGAACGCGGCCATGTGCTGCTGCGCGTGCGCTACGAGCAGGGCGTGCTCCAGCTCGATGTGCATGACACGGGCATAGGCATCGCGGCCGAGAAGATCCACCGCATCTTCGACCCCTTTGCCCAGGCCGACGCCTCGACCACGCGGCGTTTCGGCGGCACGGGCCTGGGCACGACCATCTCGCGCCAGCTGGCCGAACTCATGGGCGGCAGCATCCAGCTGCACAGCACGGTGGGCGTGGGCACGGTGTTCGAGGTGCGCCTGCCCCTGCCGGTCGGCGAGAGCCCGCTGTCCGAGCGCGGGGCGGCCAGCCGCGGCCTGCCGCCGCTGCACATCCTGGCCGTGGACGATGTGCCCGAGAACCTGGAGCTGCTGCAGATCAACTTCTCCAGCCAGAACCACCAGATGGTGCTGGCCCACGACGGTGCCGAGGCGCTGCGCTGCGTGCAGGCGCAGGAGCCGCCTTTCGACGTGGTGCTGATGGACCTGCAGATGCCGGGCATGGACGGCCTGGCGGCGGCGCGCGCCATCCGTGTCTGGGAGCGGCAGCTGCAGCGCCGGCCCGTGCCCATCGTCGCGCTGTCGGCCAGCGTGCTGGAGAAGGACCGCAGCGACGCCACCGCCGCCGGCATGGACGGCTTTGCCTCCAAGCCGCTGGACATGGCGCGGCTGCAGGCCGAGATCGCACGCCTGCTGTCGCTGCAGGTGGCGCTCAAGGAGGCCAGGCCGCCCGCGCCCGCCAGCGCCCAGCCGGGGCTGCCTGATGTCACGGTGGACTGGGCCTCGGGCATTGCGCTGTGGGGCCGGGTCGATCCGCTGGTGGCCGCCATTCGGCGTTTCCTCAACGAACAGCTGGACCTGGCCGACCGCCTGCGCCGTGCCCTGCAGCGCCCCGGACCCGAGGCCTTGATCGGCCTGGCGCACCGCGTGCGCGGCGCGGCCGGCAACCTGGGCCTGCAGGCCGTGTACCGGCTGGCATCGCGCCTGG
>NZ_JTKZ01000784.1:0-2318 GCF_000799035.1 Delftia sp. ZNC0008 | reverse complement strand
CCGCGTCGTACAGCGCATCGGCCTCGGGGCCGGTATCCCACACGATGGCGTCGTAGGCGGGCTTGAAGCTGGCGTGCACCACGTGCGGATGGTGGGCCAGGATCTGGAAATAGAAGTCGCGCCAGATCAGCTCGGACAGCCAGGTGGCGGCTCCCTCGCTGTCGTGCGGCTGCTGCTGCGTCTGCTCCCAGGCCAGCCTTGCCAGGCGGCGGATGGAGACCGTGCCGAAGCGCAGGTGCACGCTCAGGTAGCTGGGGCCCTTGACGGCGGGAAAGTCGCGCGCCTGCTTGTAGCGCGGCAGGCGCGGCAGGAAGTCGGCCAGCAGTTCCTCGGCGCCAGCGCAGCCCGTGGGCAGGCGCAGGCCGTCCAGCGTGCCGGCTTCGAAGCCCAGGTCGGCTGCCGTGGGCACGGCGCGGCGCTCGCCTTCGGGGCGTGGCGCCAGGCGCTCGGGCAGGTCGCGCTCGCTGGGGTAGGCGGACAGGAAGAAGGGCGTGACCTGGCGCAGCCAGGCGTTCTTGTACGGCGTGAACACCGAGAACGGCGCGCCGGCCTGGGTCAGCACCTCGTCGCGCGCAAAGACCATGTGGTCCTTGAAGCTGTGCAGGGCCACGCCCTCGGCGGCCAGGGCCTGGCGCACGCGGGCGTCGCGGGACAGGGCGTCGGGCTCGTCGTCCCAGTTGCAGAACACGGCCTGGGCGCCGAGCTGCCTGGCCAGGGCCGGGATCTGCTCAGCGGGCCGGCCGCGGCGCACGATGAGGCCGGTGTCGGCGCGGCCCGAGGCCTCGCGCAGCGCATCGTCCAGGCCCGTCAGGCTCTGGCAGATGAACTCCACGCGCCGGTCGGCACGGGGCAGGGGGGCGAGGATGTCGTCGTCGAAGATGAACACGCAATGCACCTGCCGGCACTGGCGCAGCGCATGGTAGAGGGCGGCATGGTCGGACAGGCGCAGGTCGCGCCGCAGCCAGACCAAGCCCACAGGGTAAGAAGGTGGCATGGATCGCCGGTAAAATCCGTCGTTATGTCTGCTGAAACTGCGCCTATCAATCTGACGCACCACTTCCTGATTGCCATGCCTGGCCTGGAAGACGAAGCGTTCTCGCGCAGTGTGATCTACCTGTGCGAACACAGCGAGCGCGGTGCGCTCGGTCTGATTATCAACAAGCCCTCGCAGCTTACGCTGGAAGGCCTGCTGGAAAAGGTGGATCTGGCCCTGGGCCGCGAGGACCTTCGCGGCAACCGCGTCTTCAACGGCGGGCCCGTACAGACCGATCGCGGCTTCGTGCTGCACGATCCCATGGTGATCGAAGGCGCGCCCGACGACGAGTCCGCCTACGCCTCGACCATGACCATTCCCGGCGGCCTGGAGATGACCACCTCCAAGGACGTGCTCGAAGCCCTGTCCGACGGCGCAGGCCCCAAGCGCCTGCTGGTCACCCTGGGCTATGCCTCCTGGGGCGAGGGCCAGCTGGAGTCGGAGCTGGCCGAAAACGCCTGGCTCACGGTGGGCGCCGACGCCAACGTCATCTTCGATACCCCGGTCGACGACCGCTATGACCGCGCCCTGGGCCTGCTGGGCCTGCAGCGCTGGATGATCTCGCCCGAAGCGGGGCGCGCATGAGCCTGCCCGCTCCCGAGTCCCAGGCAGCAGCGGCAGCCGGCACGGCCGTGCCGCCCACCGTTCCCTCCCATTTCCAGAGTTTCGTGGCCTTCGATTTCGGGGCCAAGCGCACGGGCTGCGCCGTGGGCACGCGCCTGCTGCGCTCGGCCAACCCGCTGCCCACCATCCGCGCCGAGGCCGGCGAGGCCCGCCTGGCCCAGGCCGGCGAGCGCATCAAGGAGTGGCAGCCCGATGCCCTGGTCATCGGCGTGCCCTACCACCCCGACGGCAATGCGCACGAGAACACGGCGCGGGCGAAGAAATTCGGCCGCCAGCTCAAGAGCCGCTTCGGCCTGCCTGTCTACGAGGTGGACGAGCGCTACAGCACCACCGAGGCCCTGGCCGGTGGCGCAAGGGATGCCGATGCGGCCTCGGCCTGCATCATTCTTGAACAGTTTTTGAGGAGTCTTCCATGAGTGAATCCATTGCGGGAGCCGGCAGTCTGGTGCTGGACGCCGAGGCCCTGTACCGCGAACTGCTGCGCGGCGTGCGCAGCCTCATGGGGCCTGAAACCCGCCTGGCCGGCATCACCTCGGGCGGCGCCTGGCTGGTGGAGCGGCTGCACAAGGACCTGAACCTGCCCGGCAACCCCAGCGTGCTGTCCTCGGCCCTGCACCGCGACGACTTCGCGCAGCGCGGCATGGCCACCAGCGCCCAGACG
>NZ_JTKZ01000899.1:0-1843 GCF_000799035.1 Delftia sp. ZNC0008 | reverse complement strand
CGGGAAGTGGGAGGGTGTGATCAGGACGATCGGCTATCGGTTGCCAGCGATTTTGATGATAGAAACTGTTTGGTGAAAGCTGGAATTTCTTACGAATCTTGAAAGCAAAACTTTTATGCCAAGCCTGCGCATTCTTCGCACTTTTCTGGCCGTGGCGGCCGAGGGCTCCTTCACCGCGGCAGGCCAGCGCGTGGCGCTGACCCAGGTGGCCGTGGGGCTGCAGATGCGCACGCTGGAAAACGACCTCAAGCGTAAGCTGTTCGCGCGCCAGGGCAAGCTGGTCACGCTCAATGAGCAGGGCCGGGCGCTGGTGCCCATTGCCACCCAGCTGGTGGCGCTGTACGAGCAGGCCAAGCACGGCACGCGGGCCGATGCACCGCTGGCCGGCACCGTGCAGTTCGGCTCCATCGTCTCGGCGCTGAGCCAGCTGGTGCGCGCCACGCTGGAGCTCAAGCGCCACCATCCGGCGGTGGACCTGCATGTGGTCTCGGGCAAGTCCAACCGGCTGATCGCCCAGGTGGAGAACCATGAGCTGGACGCGGCCGTGGTGGTCTACAACCCGGCCATCAAGCGCCCCTCGCTGGTCTGGACACCGCTGTACGCCGAGCCCATGGTGCTGCTGGCGCCGCGCGCCGCCCGGCCCGCGGCGCCCGCCGACATGGTGGAGCGCTATCCCTTCATCCGCTTCGACCGCACCGAGCACACGGGCGAGCTGGTGGAGCGCACGCTGCGCCGCCTGCGCGCCAAGCCCCAGGAGTTCCTGGAGCTCAACTCCATCGAGACCATCGTGGAGCTGGTGCGCGACGGCATGGGCGTGGCCATGCTGCCCAATCTGGCGCGGCATGGCTGGGAGGGCGACCCGCGCCTGCGCGTGCTGCCCCTTGCCCAGACTGCCGAGAGCCGGCAGATCGCCCTGGTGCAGCTGCGCACGGCGGCGCGCGCCGAGATCATCACCGCCGTGGGCCAGCAATTCGTGGCGGCGCTGGCGGTGCCGGACTGAGTGTGCCGGACTGAGCGCGCCGCTGTGGCTGTTGCGCCGATCCGCGTGTCTTAAGTTGCGTATTGCGCGAGCCCGTGGCCCATGGACCAGTTCTCCTTGTCCACCTCGACCAGGTTGACGAACACGTCCTCGGGCCGCAGGCCGGGGCTTTCGACCAGCAGCTCGGCGATGCGGCTGAACAGCGCCATCTTCTGCTCCAGGCTGCGGGTGTTGCTGACCGTGAGCTGCACCAGCACCAGATCGTCGCTGCGCGCCACGCCCAGGTAGGAGGCGCCGTAGCGGAAGTTGTCGCCGTCATGCTCGGTGATGGTCATGAACTGGTCGTCCTCCGGCACGTTGAAGGTTTCGCGCATGGCGCGGTAGAGGCTGTCGCAGATGGCCTGGCGGTAGGCGGGGGACTTGCCGGCGCGCATGTTGATCCGGGTCATGGGCATGGTGTGGCTCCTTTGCGTTGAGTTGAGTTGCGTTGCTTTGCGTTGTGGGAGCCTCGAAGGTAGGCCGTGCCAGCTATTTTGAAAAGCCATGATTGCTGATATCAGTAATAATGGATTGAAATGATTCAACGACCTCTGGACCTGGATGCCGTGCAAGGCTTCGTGCACATCGCGGACCTGGGCAGCTTCACGCGCGCGGCCGAAGCCATGCAGACCACGCAGGCTGCCGTCAGCCTCAAGCTCAAGCGGCTGGAGCAGCGGCTGGGCTGCAGGCTGGTCGAGCGCACGCCGCGCCACGTGCAGCTGTCGGCGCTGGGTGCCGACTTCCTGCCCCATGCGCGCGAACTGCTGCAGGCCCATGAGCGCGCACTGGCGCTGGCCGTCAGCACGCGCCAGCGGCTGACCATCG
>NZ_JTKZ01000093.1:0-9732 GCF_000799035.1 Delftia sp. ZNC0008 | reverse complement strand
CCGCGTCGCAGGAACGCCCCGCTGCCTTGCGGCATCGGGGCGCTGTGCAACAGGGCCGGCTCTTTGGCCGCCTGTCGGTTGATACAAGGATCTGGCGGAGGCTGTGAGATTCGAACTCACGGACGGTTGCCCGTCGGCAGTTTTCAAGACTGCTGGTTTAAACCACTCACCCAAACCTCCGAAGCTCCGTATTCTAGCCGGGCTTGCGTGGGTCCCGAGGGATGCGTGCCGATGCACGACCCGCAATCAAAAAGGCGCCCCTTCGCAGGGGCGCCTTTCGGGGGGCGCAGCGGATCAGCCGCGGGCAGCGATGGCCTGGGCTGCGGCCAGGGCCGTCATGTTGACCACGCGGCGCACGGTGGCGGAGGGGGTCAGCACGTGGGCTGCCGCGGCGCCGCCCAGCAGGATGGGGCCGATGGTCGTGCCGTGGCCGCCCGTGGTCTTGAGCACGTTGAACAGGATGTTCGCGGCGTCGAGGTTGGGGCAGATCAGCACGTTGGCCTCGCCGTGCAGCGAGGACTCGAGCAGGGCGCGGTCGCGGATGGCTTCGGACAGGGCGGAGTCGCCGTGCATTTCGCCATCGCATTCCACGTCGGGGTTGGCGGCGGCGAACAGGTCGCGCGCGGCGCGCATCTTCAGCGCCGAGGGGCGGCTGGACGAGCCGTAGTTGCTGTGCGACAGGAAGGCCACCTTGGGCGGCAGGCCGAAGCGGGCCACTTCCTCGGCCGCCAGGCGGGCGATGTCGGCCAGCTCGGTGGCGTTGGGCGCCTCGTTGATGTAGGTGTCGGCGATGAACAGCGTG
The DNA here is from genome assembly GCF_000799035.1 of Delftia sp. ZNC0008. Classification (NCBI taxonomy): domain Bacteria; kingdom Pseudomonadati; phylum Pseudomonadota; class Betaproteobacteria; order Burkholderiales; family Comamonadaceae; genus Delftia; species Delftia sp. ZNC0008. Next base: position 8,930 of record NZ_JTKZ01000093.1, on the reverse strand, counting down.
CCGCTGTCCAGCATCACGGCGTTGACGGTGGCGAACTCGCCGGCGCCTTGCTTGAGGCCGAGCACGTCGCGCACATGGGCCAGGTGGCTGTCGAACTTGCCGACCAGGCCGCAGAGCATGGCGTCGGCATCGCCCAGGTGGACCATGAGCGCTGCGATCAGCGTGTTGGAGCGGCGCACGGCGGCCTTGGCGGTCTCGGGCGTGACGCCGTTGCGGCCCATCAGGCGGTGGTAGGTTTCCCAGTACTGGCGGAAGCGCGGATCGTCCTCGGGGTTGCAGATCTCCACGTCCTTGCCCAGCACCAGGCGCAGGCCGGCCTTGGCGATGCGGGCCTCGATCACGGCGGGGCGGCCGATCAGGATGGGCTTGGCCAGGCCGTCATCGACGGCCACCTGGGCGGCGCGCAGCACGCGCTCGTCTTCGCCTTCGGCATAGGCCACGCGCTGCTGGTTGGCCTTGGCAGCGGCGAACACCGGACGCATGAACATGCTGGTCTGGTAGACGAAGCGGGTCAGGCTCTCGCGGTAGGCGTCGTAGTCGGCGATGGGGCGGGTGGCGACGCCGGACTCTTCGGCAGCCTTGGCCACGGCCGGCGCGATGCGCAGGATCAGGCGGGTGTCGAAGGGCGTGGGGATCAGGTAGTCGGGGCCGAACTTCAGCTCCTTGCCCTGGTAGGCGGCGGCGACTTCATCGCTGACGTCCTGCTTGGCCAGTGCGGCGATTTCGCGCACGCAGGCCAGCTTCATGGCTTCGGTGATCTTGGTGGCGCCGCAGTCCAGCGCGCCACGGAAGATGTAGGGGAAGCACAGGACGTTGTTGACCTGGTTGGGGTAGTCCGAACGGCCCGTGGCCATGATGCAGTCCGGGCGCACGGCCTTGGCCAGCTCGGGGCGGATCTCGGGTTCGGGGTTGGCCAGGGCCAGGATGATGGGCTTGTCGGCCATGGTCTTGACCATGTCGGCAGTGAGCACGCCGGGAGCCGAGCAGCCCAGGAACACGTCGGCGTCCTTGACGGCGTCGGCCAGGGTGCGGGCGTCCGTCTTTTGCGCGTACTGGGCCTTGGAGGCGTCCAGGCCACCGGGGCGGCCTTCGTAGATCACGCCCTTGGAGTCGCACATGAAGACGTTTTCGCGCTTGACGCCCAGGCCCACCATCACGTTCACGCAGGCGATGGCGGCGGCGCCGGCGCCGGAGACGGCGATCTTGACGTTGCCGATCTGCTTGTCCACCAGCTCCAGCCCGTTGAGCAGGGCGGCGCTGGAGATGATGGCCGTGCCGTGCTGGTCGTCATGGAACACGGGGATGTTCATGCGCTTGGACAGCTCCTGCTCGATGTAGAAGCACTCGGGCGCCTTGATGTCCTCGAGGTTGATGCCGCCCAGCGTGGGTTCGAGCGAGGCGATGATCTCGATCAGCTTGTCCGGATCGCGCTCGGCCAGTTCGATGTCGAACACGTCGACGCCGGCGAACTTCTTGAACAGGCAGCCCTTGCCTTCCATCACCGGCTTGCCGGCCAGCGGGCCGATGTCACCCAGGCCCAGCACGGCCGTGCCGTTGGTGATGACGCCGACCAGGTTGCCGCGCGCCGTGTATTCGGCGGCCAGCGAGGGGTCGGCCTGGATGTCCAGGCAGGGGTAGGCCACGCCGGGCGAATAGGCCAGCGACAGGTCGCGCTGGTTGGACAAGGGCTTGGTGGGCGTGACGGAGATCTTGCCCTTGTTGGGGCTGCGATGGTATTCGCGGGCTGCGTCGCGCAGGGCTTGTTCGGCGTTGGACAGGTTTTGGGTCATACAGGAATTCTCTGCAAATGCTCTCGGAGCTTACCGGATAGCTACAGCCTATGAGGGTCAGGACAGTTTTGCCTCAGGGATTTCGACAACAAGCCCCCTGGCGCCTATGGACGGCAGGGGGCGCACGGCCCGGCGGGTAGGCCGGGCGGTTGTTGGGCGTGCCCGCCAGGGCGGGCACTGTTTCATCAGTGGGCGTCTGCCTGGCGTGCGGCCCGGACGGCAGCAGAGGTGTCGCTGCTGGCTCCGTTGAAGAAAATGTTCAATGCCACCGCGGTAATCGAGGCCAGCAGGATACCGGATTCGATCAACGGATGAATGCCGTGGGGCATCCATTGGCGGAAATTCGGCGCCACCAGCGGAATCATGCCCACGCCGATGGACACGGCGACGATCATGGCGTTGTTGCGGTTGGTCTGGAAATCCACGTTGCTCAGGATGCGGATGCCGGTGGAGGCCACCATGCCGAACATCACCAGGCCCGCGCCGCCCAGCACCACGGTGGGCAGGGACTCGACCAGGGCGCCCATCTTGGGCAGCACGCCCAGCACGATCAGGATCACGCCGCCGGCCACGCAGACCCAGCGGCTCTTGACGCCGGTGACGGCGACCAGGCCCACGTTCTGCGAGAAGCTGGTGTAGGGAAAGGTGTTGAAGATGCCGCCGATCAGCGTGCCCAGGCCGTCGGTGCGCAGGCCGCGGGTCAGCTCGTCCTGGCTGATCTTGCGATCGGTCATGTCGCCCAGGGCCAGGAACATGCCGGTGGACTCGATCATCACCACCACCATCACCAGGCTCATGGTGAGGATCAGGATGGGGTCGAACACCGGCGTGGCGATCTCGAAGGGCAGCACCATCGTGAACCATTCGGCCTTGGCGACCTTGCTGAAGTCCATCAGGCCCATGGCCACGGACAGCACGCCGCCGATCAGGATGCCCATGAGCACCGAGACGTTGGCCAGGAAGCCCTTGGCAAAGCGCGCGATCAGCAGGATGGACAGCAGCACGATGGCCGAGATGCCCACGCCGGTCAGGTCGCCGTACTTGGGGTTGGGAATGGTGGGCACGACCGCGAAGCCCTTGGGCACGGGCGGCAGCGAGGAGCCTGGCGCGCCGGCCGTGGCCTGGGCGTCGGCCAGCCATTTCAGGTGCTCGGGGTTGGGCACGCTGGGCGCGGTGGGGCCGACGGGGTTGCCGAAGATCCAGTTCACGCCCACGCGCATCAGGCTGATGCCGATGACGGCAATGATGGTGCCGGTCACCACGGGCGGGAAAAAGCGCAGCATGCGGCTGATCAGCGGGGCGATGAGGATGGATACGATCCCCGCCCCGATCACCGAGCCGAAGATCAGCCCCGCCCCCGCCGAGCCGCCCGTGGTCTGCGCCATGGACACCATGGGCGCCACGCTGGCGAAGGTCACGCCCATCATCACGGGCAGCTTGATGCCGAACCACTGGGTCGCGCCCATGGCCTGGATCAGCGTGATCAGGCCGCAGCAAAACAGGTCCGCCGAGATCAGGTGGGCCACCTGCTCGGGCGGCAGGTTGAGTGCGCGGCCGACGATCAGGGGCACGGCCACGGCGCCCGCATACATCACGAGAACGTGCTGCAGGCCCAGCGCCGTGAGCTTGCCTGCGGGCAGCATCTCATCGACGGGATGAACGGAAGATTGCATGGGGATTTGTCTCCTCGGGATTTATGGGAACGGACGCCGGCGTGACAGGGTTTGGCACCAACATCCATACAAAAAGTGTATACAGATCATGGGAAATTTCTGCTCCCGGTAAACCCTGTTGCGGCAGTCGCGCCAACCCGTTTTGCTGCGCATCGCCTGCCAGGGCGGGAGTGCCATGGTGCATTGCAAGATGGATGCCAGCCGCCAGGCAAGCGCCAGGCAAGCGCCAGGCACCGTGCTGGTGCCTGGCGGCCGCTGTGGTGCGGCTCGGGCGAGGTTCGGATGCGGCTCGGGTGCACGGCATGGGCTGCGGCGGTGCATGCGCCACGATGCGGTGCCCGGGCGCAAAAAAGCCCGGCGGCGCCGGGCTTGGGTGTCAGGCCTTGATGCGGGCCGTCAGGCGGTCAGGCCGTCAGGCCGTCAGGTCGCACAGCATGCGCGCGATGACCTTGGTGGCGCGGCGCAGGTCCTCCAGCACCAGGCGCTCGTCGGCGCGCTTGGCATGGGACTCCAGCACGGTGCGCGGGCCGGCGCCGTAGATCACGCCGGGAATGCCACGCTCCACGTACAGGCGCACGTCGGTGTACAGCGGCGTGCCCACGGCCGGGGGCTTTTCGCCGAAGACGGCTTCGCCATGGGCCTGGATGGCGTCCACCAGGGGCTTGTTGCCGGCCAGCGGCGTCATGGCATTGGCCAGCAGCAGGCGCTTGATGTCCACGCGCACGGCATCCTCGCCCGTGTAGCCGCCCTTGGCGTTGAAGTCGGCAATGGCCTGGGCGATGACGGCGCGGATGCTGGCCTCGACCTCGGCGGGGTTCTCCTCGGGGATCATGCGGCGGTCGATCTTGAGCACGACCTTGCCGGGCACCACGTTGGTGTTGGTGCCGCCTTCGATGCGGCCGATGTTCAGGTAGGGGTGCTTGATGCCCGGCACCTTGGAGGTCACCTGCTGGTACTTGGTGTTCTCGGCGTACAGCGCGTTCATCAGCACCACGGCGGCCTGCAGCGCGTCCACGCCCGTGTGGGGCACGGCGGCATGGGCCATCTTGCCCTGCACGGTCACTTCCATCTGCAGGCAGCCGTTGTGGGCGGTGACGACTTCGTAGCTGAAGCCGGCCGCGACCATCAGGTCGGGTTGGGTGAGGTTGTTGGCCAGCAGCCAGCCGGGGCCCAGGATGCCGCCGAATTCCTCGTCGTAGGTGAAGTGCAGTTCCACCGCGCCCTTGGAGGGCTTGGCCACGGCTTCGAGCGCACGCACGGCGTAGGTGAAGGTGGCGAAGTCGCTCTTGCTCACGGCGGCGGCGCGGCCGTAGAGCTTGCCGTCCTCGATGGCGGCGCCATAGGGGTCCTGGGTCCAGCCTTCACCGGGCGGCACCACGTCGCCGTGGGCGTTCAGCGCAATGGTCAGGCCGCCGCCGGCGTCACCTGCGCTGCCGTAGGGGCGGCGCACGATCAGGTTGGTGATGGACTCCATGCCGTAGGCCTTGACCTCGGCCTCGGGCACGGTGTGCTTCTCGGCCTCGTAGCCGAAGGTCTTGAGCAGCTCGGCCGTGCGCTCGGCGTGGGGGGCGTTGTTGCCCGGTGGGGTGTCGGTCGGAACCTGGACCAGGGCCTGCAGGAATTGCACCTCTTCATCGAAATGCTGGTCGATCCAGGCGTCCAGGGCGGCGTAGGTGGCTTGCTTGTCTTGGTTCATGTTGGTCATTGCTGCTCTTGGGCCAGTTGGTTCAGTACGTGGGAGAAGGCATCGACGGACAGTTGCATGTCGTCGGCGGTGGAGCTTTCCAGCGGGTTGTGGCTGATGCCGGCGTTCAGGCCGCGTACGAACAGCATGGCCTGGGGCATGATTTCATGCAGCTTCATGGCGTCGTGGCCGGCGCCGCTGGGCATGCGGTACAGGGGCACGCCCAGGGCGTCCACGGCGGCTTCCCAGCGCTGCTGCCATTCGGGGGCGCTGGGGGCGGCGGCGGCCTTCATGGCCAGCTCGGTGCTGTAGCGCAGGCCACGGCGCTGGGCGATGGCCTCGATCTCGGCCAGGATGTCGGCCACCATGGCGTCGCGCTGCTCGTTGGTGGGCGCGCGCAGGTCCAGGCTGAACTGGCAGCGGCCGGGAACCACGTTGACCGAGCCGCTGGGCACATTGAGCTGGCCCATGGTGGCTACCGAGGTGCCGTCGCGCGCGGCGCGCTTTTCGATGTACAGCGCCAGCTCGGCCACGCCGCAGGCGGCATCGCGGCGGCGGTCCATGGGCGTGGTGCCGGCGTGGCTGGCCATGCCGATCATCTCGCAGATGTAGCGCGCGCTGCCGTTGATGGAGGTGACGATGCCCAGCGGGATGTCCAGCTCGTTGAGCACCGGGCCCTGTTCGATGTGCACCTCGATGAAGCCCAGGTAGCGGGCCGGATCGCGCTGCAGCTTCGGAATGTCGTCAATGCACAGGCCGGCATGCTGCATGGCTTCGCGCAGGGTGATGCCGTCGGCATCCTTTTGCTCCAGCCATTCCTGCCTGAAGTCGCCGATCAATGCGCCCGAGCCCAGGAAGGTGGCCTTGTAGCGCTGGCCCTCCTCTTCCGCAAAGCCCACGACCTCGATGTGGAACGGCAGGCGCCTGCCCTGGCGGTGCAGCTCGCGCACGCAGGCCATGGGCACGAAGATGCCCAGGCGGCCGTCGTACTTGCCGCCGTTGCGCACGGTGTCGTAGTGGCTGCCGGTCAGCAGGGTCTTGGCATCGTCGGTGGCCGCCTTGTAGCGGCCCACGACGTTGCCCACGGCGTCGATCTCGACCTCGTCGAAGCCGCAGTCGCGCATCCAGTGGCTGATGCGCTGGGCGCAGGCGCGGTGGGCGTCGGTGAGGTAGGTGACGGTGAGCTGGCCCTTTTCGGCATAGCCGGGGTCGCTGTGCTGGGCCAGCTTTTCCTGCCAGTCCCAGACATCGTTGCCCAGCTCGGGCGTGTAGCCGAACTTGTCGTTCAGGCGGATCTCGGCAATGCGGTGGATGTTGCGCAGCGCCTCGCCCAGCTCGAAGTCGGGGTGGTTGTGCAGGCGGCGCTCGAAGGTCTCGATGATCTCGGCCTTGGCCAGGCCCGCGCCGCGCGGACCGCGCACGGCCAGGATGAAGGGAAAGCCGAAGCGCTTGCCGTACTCGGCGTTGAGCTTGCGGATGTGCTCCAGCTCCTCGGGCGTGCAGCGGGTCAGGCCGGCCTTGTTCTGCTCGTTGGTGGATTCGGCCGTGAGCGTGTTGGTCTCCATGGCCTTGCCGGCCAGCTCCGGGTGGGCGCGGATCAGGTCGAGCTTGGCCTGCACCGGCGCCTTGTCCAGCACCTGGGCCATGGCGTACTTGATCTGTGCCAGCGAGCGGAAGGGGCGCTGGGCCAGCGCGGCCTCGGCAATCCAGGGCGAGTGTTCGTACAGGCCGTCGAGCAGACCGGTGGCGGTGGCCAGGTCGGCGGCATTGAGTTGTTCCAGCGTCAGAGCCATGCTGCGTTATTCCTTGTCGGGATGGTGGTGCGCCCAGTGGCGCGCGAGGTCGATGCGGCGGCAGACCCAGACCTTGTCGTGCCGCTGGATGTGGTCCAGAAAGCGCTGCAGTGCCGTGATGCGGCCGGGGCGGCCCAGCAGGCGGCAGTGCATGCCAATGCTCATCATCTTGGGGGAGTCATCGCCGGCCGGATCGCCCTCGGCGTAGAGGGCGTCGAACGTGTCCTTCAGGTATTGGAAGAACGGGTCGGCGTGCGAGTAGCCCTGGGGCAGGGCGAAGCGCATGTCGTTGCAGTCCAGCGTGTAGGGCACGATGAGCTGGCTGCGGGTGCTGCCGTCGCTCTTGCCGACCTTCATCCAGAAGGGCAGGTCGTCGCCGTAGTAGTCGCTGTCATAGGCGAAGCGGCCGTCGTCGGCCACCAGGCGGTGGGTGTTGGGGCTGTCGCGGCCCGTGTACCAGCCCAGGCCGTGGTCGCCATCGTGGCCATACAGCTCGCCGAAGATCTCCATGCACTGGCGCATGTGCTCGCGCTCGACCTCGGCGGGAATGTTCTGGTAGTGGATCCACTTGAGGCCGTGGCAGGCCACTTCATGGCCCAGCTCGTGGAAGGCGGCGGCCAGTTCGCGGTGCTTTTGCAGGGCCGTGGCCACGCCGAACACGGTCAGCGGCAGGCCGCGCTTCTCGAACTCGCGCAGGATGCGCCAGACGCCTGCGCGCGAGCCGTATTCATAGATGCCTTCCATGCTCATGTGGCGCTCGGGGTAGGCGGCCGGATTGAACATTTCGGACAGGAACTGCTCGCTGGCGGCATCGCCATGCAGCACGCAGTTCTCGCCGCCCTCTTCGTAGTTGAGGACGAATTGCACGGCCACGCGGGCCTGGCCGGGCCAGCGGGCGTGGGGGGGCGTGCGACCGTAGCCGATCAGGTCGCGGGGATAGGGGGCAGTGGCGTCGTAGGTCATGCGGATACGGAGGAAAGGGCCATCGAAAGATCGCTGGTCGGCATGTCGCGGTCGAAGGTCAGGCCGGCTTCCACGTGGTCCAGGTGCTGCTGCATGAGCTGCACGGCGTGGTCGGCGTCGCCGCCGGCCAGGGCCGTGACGATTTCGGCATGCTCGTCATGGGAATGCTCGGCGGCCGTGCTGGACTGGTACATCAGCGTGATCAGCGCGCAGCGCGAGATCAGTTCGCCCAGCAACTGGGCCAGCACCTCGTTGCCCATGAGTTCGGCCATGCGCACGTGGAAGTCGCCCAGCAGCTCGGTACGCTGGCCGACGTCGTTGCCGTCCATGGCCTTTTTCTCGGCCGCCACGTGCTGCCGCAGCGCGCGGATCTTGGCCGGCGTGCTCTGGGCGATGAAGGCGCGCACCATCTCGGCTTCGAGCATGCGGCGCACGGCGAAGACCTGGCGCGCCTCGTCCACCGAGGGCGTGGCCACGAAGGCCCCGCGCGCGGGTTCGAGCCGGATCAGGCGGTTTTGCGACAGCTGGAACAGCGCCTGGCGCACCAGGGTGCGCGAGACGCCGAAATGGTCTGCCAATTTCTGCTCGGCCAGCTTGGTGCCGGGCAGAAGACGGTGTTCGACGATGGCCCGGGTCAGGCTCTCGACAATGAAACTGGTGGTGGAAGTCTCCATCCGGCCATCATAGCGGCTGGCCACAAGAGTTGTATACAGTTTCTGTCTACTGCTTATTGGCGTTTCCCCGCATACGGCATCCCTTTTCAGAAACCGGGTGCGGCCGTATCGAAGTGCCGTGCCAGGTGCTCCACAAAGCGCTGCACGCGCTGGGTTGCCGCATGCCGCTGCGGATAGACCACATGGATGTCGGCCGGTGTCGTGGCATGGTCGGCCAGCACCTGCACCAGGCGGCCGCTGCGCAGGTAGCGGGCGATATCCCATTCGGCCCGCATGACGATGCCCAGGCCGGCCAGGGCCCAGCCCACGGCGATCTCGCCATCGTTGGTGCTCAGGCTGTCGCGCAGACGCGG
>NZ_JTKZ01000670.1:0-3713 GCF_000799035.1 Delftia sp. ZNC0008 | reverse complement strand
CCGCGTCGCTGCGCACGGCCTCGGGCACGGCGGGCGTGGGCAGCACCATGACCTCGAAGACGATGCCGGCGTGCTCGCGCTGGAAGGCCGCGCACAGGCGCGGCAGGAACTCGTTGGCAAAGGCGTCGGAGCTTGCGATGCGCACGCGGCCGCTGCGCAGCCCCTGCAGGGCCTCGATCTCGCCCAGCGCGCGCTCGGCATCCAGGCCGGCGCGGCGCACATGGTCGGCCAGGATCTCGCCGGCCGCATTGAGCACCATGCCGCGCGGGTGGCGTTCGAACAGCGGCGTGCCCAGCAGCCCCTCCAGCGCCGCGATCTGGCGGCTGATGGCCGAGGCCGCCACATGCAGCCGCGCCGATGCCTCGGTCAGCGATCCGCATTGCGCCACTTCATGGAAGTAGCGCAGCGCGGTGTCCTGCAGGAGAAGGTGGCGGGCGTCGGGCATGTCGCCCCGATTGTCATCAATTTGCCGCAGAGGCAACGCAGGTTTGCAAATTTGCTGATGGCGGCAAAGGGGCGAGGGTTCTACGATGGCCTGTTGCGGCGTTGCAGGGAGCAGCGGCTGCAGCTGTCCAACCCTCTGACCAGGAGTGTGCCCATGAAGGCATTGCCCAGCGTTTTACTTCCACGCCGCACCCTCGTGGCTGCGGCCTGTGCCCTGGCTGGCGCCATGGCCCTGCCCGCCGTGGCACAGGGCCAGGCGTCCTGGCCCTCGCACCCGGTGCGCCTGGTCGTGCCCTTTCCGGCCAGCGGCGCCACCGACCTCGTGGCGCGCGTGGTGGCGCAGCGCATGTCCCAGGACCTGGGCCAGCAGCTGGTCATCGACAACCGCCCCGGCGCGGGCGGCACCATCGGCACGGGCGAGGCCGCCAAGGCCTCGCCGGACGGCTACACGCTGCTGTTCACCACCAGCAGCACGCATGCCATCTCGCCGCATCTGATGACCCGTCTGGCCTACAAGGCCGACAAGGATTTCACGCCCATTGCCGAGATCGGCGGTGCGGCCAGCATCCTGCTGGTCACGCCCTCGCTGCCCGTGCGCAACGTGCAGGAGCTGATCGCCTATGCCAAGGCCCATCCGGGCGCCCTCAACTACGCCAGCAGTGGCAACGGCACCATCGTCCACCTGAACGCGGCGGCCTTCGCGGCGCGCGCGGGCCTGCAACTGACCCATGTGCCCTACAAGGGCACGGCCCAGTCCATCACCGACCTGTCCGCAGGCCAGGTGCACCTGCTGTTCGACTCCATTCCCACCGGCATGCCCCATGTGGCCAGCGGCCGCCTGCGCGCCCTGGCCGTGACCGGCGACAAGCGCAGCGCGCTGGCGCCCGACCTGCCCACGGTGGCCGAGTCCGGCCTGCCTGGCTATTCTTCCGTCACCTGGTTCGGCGTCTATGGCCCGGCCGGCATGAAGCCCGAGCTGGTGGCGCGGATCAATCAGGCCTTCAACAAGGCCATCCAGAATCCCGAGGTGGTGGCCAGCCTGGCCAGGCAGGGCGTGGAGGCCGCATCGCCCCGCACGCCCGCGCAGTTCGCTGCCATGGTGCAGGCCGACAGCGCGCGCTGGGCGCAGGTCATCAAAGACAACAAAATCACATTGGATTGAGTGAAGCACCCCCTGAGCGGCTTTGCCGCTTCCCCCTCTCCTGCGGGAGGGGGACGACGCCCTTGCTGCGGGGTGGCGCGGCCGGCGTAGGCCCTTGCTTGGCGTCCCTGAGCTGGGCCGTGCCTGCGGTTCCTCAAGCTATCGGTGGCGCGTTGGCGCTATGGAAATTGATATGACAAGCACTGTTACGGACTGGACACTTCCCTACGCCTCGCACCGCTCTTCGGTGCTGGGCCGCAACATGGTCTCCACCTCGCAGCCGCTGGCCGCGCAGGCCGGCCTGTCCATGCTGCTGGCCGGCGGCAATGCGGTGGATGCGGCCATTGCCACGGCCATGGCGCTGACCGTGGTCGAGCCCACGGGCTGCGGCCTGGGCAGCGATGCCTTCTGCATCCTGTGGGACGGCAAGGAATTGCACGGCCTCAATGCCTCGGGCCGCTCGCCCGAAGCCTGGACGCCCGAGTACTTCGCCGCGCTGGGCGGCATCCCCGAGAAGGGCTGGAACGCTGTCACCGTGCCCGGCGCCGTCTCGGCCTGGGTGGAGCTGTCGCGCCGCTTCGGCAAGCTGCCGTTCGAGCAACTGGCCCAGCCCGCCATCCGCTATGCGCGCGACGGCTTTGCGGTCTCGCCCACCATCGCCACGCTGTGGGCGCTGGGCGGCGCCAAGCTCGGCGACCAGCCCGGTTTTGCCGAGTGCTTCCTGCCCGATGGCAAGGCCCCCAAGGCGGGCGAGGTGTTCCGCAGCGAAGCCCATGCGCGCACGCTGGAGGAGATCGCCGCCACCAAGGGCGAGTCCTTCTACCGTGGCGCACTGGCGCGCTCGATGGCCGAGCACGCCAAGGCCTGCGGCGGCGCCATGACCGAGGCCGACCTGGCCGCCCACCAGGCCGACTGGGTCGGCACGGTGTCGCAGACCTTTGGCGATTCGGTGATCCACGAGATCCCGCCCAACGGCCAGGGCATTGCCGCGCTGATGGCGCTGGGCATGCTGGATGCACTGGGCGTGGGCGCCGAGCCGCTGGACGGAGTGGAGTCCGTGCACCTGCAGGTCGAGGCCATGAAGCTGGCCCTGGCCGACCTGCACGAATACAACGCCGACGGCGACCACATGCGCGTCGAATCCGCCCATCTGCTGGACGCCGGCTACCTGCGCGAACGCGCGGCGCTCATTGACCGCGAGCGCGCCAGCGCGCCCACCTACGGCGCACCGCGCCCCGGCGGCACGGTCTACCTGGCGGCGGCCGATGCCAGCGGCATGATGGTCTCGTTCATCCAGTCCAACTACATGGGCTTCGGCTCGGGCGTGGTCGTGCCGGGCACCGGCATCAGCCTGCAAAACCGCGGCCACGGCTTCACCACGCAAGCCGGCCATGCCAACGAGGTCGCGCCACGCAAGCGCCCCTCGCACACCATCATCCCGGCCTTTGCGATGAACGCCGACGGCACGCCCCAGATGGCCTTCGGCGTGATGGGCGGCCCCATGCAGAGCCAGGGCCACCTGCAGATGGCCCTGCGCGTGCTGCGCTACGGCCAGAACCCCCAGGCCGCCGCCGACGCACCGCGCTGGCGCGTGACGGGCGGCAAGGGCGTGGCCGTGGAACCCGCCTTCGACGCCGAGGTCGTCGCCGCCCTGCGCGCACGCGGCCACGAAGTCACGATCGAGCAAGGCCATGGCGTCTTCGCCTTCGGCGGCGCGCAGCTGGTGCTGCGCGACGGCGACCACTACATCGGCGGATCGGACCCGCGCAAGGATGGGGGCGTGGTGGCGTTCTGAGCGGGGGCTGTGTTCTGCAGCCTCACCCCCAGCGCAACACCCAATCCGCCCGCCCCCGCGTTGCCGCAATGCGGCGCGCATTGGACTCGTCCACCTGTGCCACCCAGTCGCGTGCGGCCTGGGGGCTGCGGCCGTGGAGTTCGTGGCGGCGGGTCAGGCGTTCGATGCGAAGGCGGTCGTCCATGTCCACGTACCAGACCTCGTCCAGCAGCGCGCGCACGGCATGCCAGTGTGTGCCCGGCGCATCCTGTTCCTCCATCAGCAGGTAGTTGCCTTCGGTGATGACCAGGGGCACGCCGGGCGCGATGGCGATGGCGCCTGCAATGGACGCGG
>NZ_JTKZ01000807.1:0-7027 GCF_000799035.1 Delftia sp. ZNC0008 | reverse complement strand
CCTATTTCGGTGAATCGGACTTTTAATCCGTTGGTCGCGAGTTCGAATCTCGCAGGACCCACCAAAGAACACAAGGCCTCGTAGCAATACGAGGCCTTTTTTCTTTGCTATCGAAGAAGTAGCAAGATGGGGCCGAAATTTCCAGGCCGCGTTCCGCAACTCTGGGCGTGTTCCGCAATTCACCGAACGGGCTTCACCTTCTTGCCCACCTTGTGGCGGATGTACTGGGCGGTCATGCGCTCCGTCGTGTGCTCCAGCCGTATCCCGCCGTCGTCATCCAACGTGTTGGCGGCCGTGGCGCGCAGGCCCCGTGGCTGGAACTGCGCCTTGGGAATGCCGGCGGCATCCCGAGCGGCGTCGAAGCGGCCGCGGAGCATGTTCTTGGTCAGAGGCTGCCGGCTTCGTTGAGCTGGCCGAGCAGGATTCGAACAAGCCGAGCATGTGTTGCGCGTGTCTGCGGGACGAGCAGGTTGTGGACCGTCTGGACACCGCGCTACGTCAATCCACTACGGAAATCTTGAGCGCGTACGCCGATGACTTGCCCTGGCGGGCGGCTGCGCGGTTGAGGAAGACACGCACACGGTAGTCACCGCTGGCGGGCAATGCACCGGTCCATGTGGGGCCGTCTGCCACCTCGCCCCGGTACAGCGCTTCCTCGCTGCCGGGCGGCAGCACGTTGAAGTAGGTGGAGGTGGATTTCGTCTCCATGTGCACGGTCATCTTCTGCCCGGCAACCGCACGCACTATGTAGTCGCGCGCCTGCTCCTTGTTGCCTTGGAGCTTGCCTTGGACAGTCGCGTCCGACGTGCCTTTCTTGAAGGTCACCGCAGTGGACGGAACGTCCGCCTGGGCGATCGCCGGCATTTGTACAAGCGTGATGGCAGCGAAAAATGCAGCTGCGCAAATTCTGGAAAGCATGCTGATCCTTTCTAAGAGGCACTGATCGCCTCGCTTGCATGCAGGCTACCAGATGATTTTCCGCCTGGGCGCACCCGACGGGCGTGGTTTGCAGGAAGAACTCCGATCGGTGCCGAGGCCTGCATTGACAGGTCCTTCCGTCGCGCCGCCCCCGCCGATGACGGTAACGGTCATGGTTGTGATGCCTGCAGGCACCGTGCAAAGTTGGGGGCCGCCAGCGGCCGTTGTTGATTTGGTGTTTCTGCTCGCTTTTTCCTCTTCCCTAGATGCCTAGAAATTGAAACGGTAATGATTCCTGAAACTGCCGCGTGGCATCGCCCGAGAAGGTGTGGTTCTGGTCTGGGCCCAGATCCAGCTTGAGAACCTTGCCGGTTTTCTGGCTGAAGTCGAGTGCCTTGAGGTCTATCCAGAAGGTATTTGGCGTCAACGCTGATTCGAAGAAGTAGAGCTTGCGCTGGTGGTCGAAAACGGTTCTCCAGCGGGTTGACGAGATATTGGGCTCCTCCGGCGTATTCAGGCCGTAGGGCACCGAGGCGTTGCGGATCACGCTGAAGACGCTGGCCAGCGCCTTGTTGGGGTCCTGACTTTTGGGGATGGCGTTGACGTAGAAGGATGCGCGGGCAAATCGATCGGCGGCGCGATTGGTGCCGGGCAGCATGGTGGTGCCGCCCACTTGCTGCCAATAGGTGTTGAGAGCCAACTGCTGATCAAACGTCGGTGAATTGGTCATGACCTGGTATTGCCGGCCGTGATGTATCACCTGCCGGCCATTGATGTACTCGACGATGGCGCTGTCGCCGCTGGCGTCGGACATCGAGAGATGCAGCGTCGTCAGCCGGTTCTCTCCGGGAACGTTGTCGGAGACGATGGTGAAAGGTTCTTTCTCCAGCGCCGCAACGGCTTCCTGGACGGTGGCGAAGTTGTCCAGCACGTATTGCGCCCAGGCTGCAATGGTCAGGCCAGGCTTGCTGCCCGCACCGAAGGCCGGGTATTGGGACTCCACCAGCCAGAGCAGGTTGGCGTTGAGGCCGGCTTCATTGACTCCATCGGTGGTGGAGACGTCATAGCCCGAGGTGATGACGCTTCCGTATTTGGACGTCCAGCGCAACGAGTTGGGGCCTGCCTTGCCTGAGCGCTCCATTCCACGCGGGAGCACCCAGAGATTGCTGACGATGTCGCTTTTCCAATCCATGGAGCGCGCGGTGACGACCTGGCCATTCGCACCAAGAAAGACAAGGCGGGTGCAGGCCCAGGTGCTGGGCAGGGCCGTAAGGCCGGCAATTCCCATCAGCAATGCGCCCACTACGGGGTGAATCTGCAGTCTGCGTTTCTTCATGGCAACTCCTTTGCAGGCAAATGGACTGGCGCAGTGTAGTGCGTCATTCGTACCCAGGTCAGAAATGGCCGCCTTGTGAAAAGGCGGGCCGGCAAACTGGCGGTCATTGGAGATGCCGCGCATGGGCCTGCGCGCATGCGGGTGCAGAGGGCACCGCTGTCAGATGGCGTGGCTGAACATGGGGCTGGCCAGCATCGCCACCGCAAAGGAGATGGCGCAGATTGCAGACCACAGGAATACGAGGAAGAGGTGGCGCATCGTGCAGCTCTCGGGAGTGTTTGGTGGTTCTTGCCAGTTCAATTGCGGATGCGGTTCAGAATGCGCAGCCCAAGCATTGAAAGGCGTTCCAGCAGAGGCCTTGGCTCCATGCGCAGCAGCAACAACTGCTGGCCGCCGCGCACGGGAAAGGCTTCCAGCAGGCTGCGGTGGTAGCGGGCATCCGGGTCCGGGTTGAAGCTTTCTGTGGGAACGACTCGATGCATCTTGTATCTCCGTCATGTGATTTCGGAAGCCTTTGGGGAGCGTGGCGTCTGACGGGATCTATTTCAATTGGTTTCGCGGCGTTTCCGTGCGGGTCAAGTTTGTGGCCGCATGTAGGCCGGGTCTGTACGCTGCGTATGTGTTTTGCGCACGTGCTGTGCGGCCTGTCCGCAGGTCTTCACAGGTGTGAGCAGCGCGTCGGCAACGGCTTTGCGGCGGCTGGCAGTCCCTAGAATTCGGGATCCCCATCTCATTTGCCAGGAGTTCCATGTCCTCCGTTCCCACGCTTCAGATCCGGCCCGTTGCACAGGCGGACCATCAGCAATGGCTTCCTCTTTGGCAGGGCTACAACGCCTTTTACGGGCGCGCTGGCGAGACGGCGCTGCCCGAGGACATCACGCAGGCGACCTGGGAGCGCTTTCTCAATCCGCTGGAGCCGGTGTTTGCGCTGGTGGCAGAGAGCGAGGGTGAACTGGTGGGCCTGGCGCACTACCTGTTCCACCGCAGCACCACGCGGCTGGAGCCCGTGTGCTATTTGCAGGATCTGTTTGCCGATGCACGCCGGCGCAAGCAGGGCATAGGCAAGTCGCTCATCCGCGCGGTCTACGAGCAGGCATCCCTGGCGGGAGCGCGCCGTGTCTACTGGCAGACGCAGTCTTCCAACGAAGCGGGCCGTGCGCTGTATGACCAGGTGGCCGAGCATCGTGGCTTCATCGTCTACGGGCACGAACTCCAGGGCAGAGCCTGACGCTTTGTTGTCGGGTTGGCGATCCAGAGAAGAAACCTGTTGAAACAGCGGGTGCGCGCAGCCGATGCAGGTCCGCCGGGGGGGCTTGGCAACCCTAGAATCACGCGTTGTCCTTTCGCTGCTTGCGCTGCACCCCCATGTCCAATCTCATCGTCCACGGCGGCACGCCCTTGCGCGGCCGCGTCGTTCCTTCCGCCAACAAGAATGCCGTGTTGCCGATCCTGTGCGCCACGCTATTGACCGATCAGCCGCTGCGGCTGCATGGCGTGCCGGACATCACCGATGTGCGCAAGATCCTGGACATCTTCCGCACGCTGGGCAGCGAGGTGGAACTGGACGAAACCACACGCACGCTGCAGTTGCATCATCGCGATACGCGCTTTGATGCATCGTCGCATCGCCTGCCGGAGGAGATGCGCTCTTCCATCATGCTGGTGCCGCCGCTGCTGGCGCGCTTTGGCGTGGCGCGGCTGGAGGACAACGTCAAGGGCTGCACGCTGGGCGTGCGTGAGATCGATCCGCACGTGGACATCTTCCGCTCCTTCGGAGGTGAGGTGGAGCGCGCCAGCGGCTCGCTGCTGATCCACAGCGCACAGCCGCTCAAGGCCGTGCGCCACTGGCTGGACTACGCCTCCGTCACGGCGACAGAGAATTTCGTGCTGTGCGCCGTGGCCGCGCAGGGCGAGTCCATGCTGACCAATGCGGCCTGCGAGCCGCATGTGCAGGAGTTCTGCCGCTTCATGGTGATGATGGGCGCCGACATCGACGGCATCGGCACCTCGCGGCTGACGGTGCGTGGCGGCGCACCGCTGAGCGGCGGCGAGTTCACCTTCGAGGAAGACTTCCACGAGATCACCACCTTTCTCGCGCTGGGCGCGATCACGGGCGGCGATGTGGAGGTGCGCAACAGCACGCCGGACAACTTTCCGCTGATCGACCGCACCTTCGCCAAGTTTGGCGTGCAGGTGGAGCACAAGAACGGCTGGTCACGCGCGCTGCGCTCGGGGCCGCTGAAGGTGCAGACGCCGTTCACCAGCAATGTGCTTACCAAGGTGGAAGCCGCTCCCTGGCCGTACTTTCCGGTGGATCTGCTGCCCATCTTCATTGCGCTGGGCGTGCATGCGCAGGGCAATGCGCTGTTCTGGAACAAGATCTACGACGGCGCGCTGGGCTGGACGGGCGAGCTGTCCAAGTTCGGCGCCCATGTGTTTTCTTCGGACCCGCATCGTGTGGTCACCTTCGGCGGCAATCCGCTGACGCCGGCCGTGGTGGAGAGCCCCTACATCATCCGCGTGGCGATTGCGCTGTTCATGGTCGCCAGCAGCATCGAGGGCCGCTCGGAGATCCGCAACGCCACGCCGATTCGCCGTGCGCATCCGCACTTCGTGGAGAACCTGCGCAGTCTGGGCGCTCGGGTGGAGTGGACCAACGAAGAGTGATGGAAAGCGGCGATGCGCAGGCTGCTAGGCCTGCGGCGCCGCATCCGAGAATCTCTTGGCCGCCCTGAGCAGGTAGCTCACGGCATAGAGGATGGGGTCGTCCGTCTCGTCGTCGTTCACGCGGTCAATGATTTCCAGCAGGCCTTGAAGGTCGGCGGACATCTGTGGCAGCACGCTGCTGGCCAGGGCCTCCACCGGTTGCTCGGCAGCGGCGCGGTCCGCCTTGAGGTGATAGCCGCGCAGCAGGTCGCGGACACCGATCACCATGGCGCGGCTGGATCTTTCCACATGCATTTCCAGCACGCTCAGCGCTGCGCTGATGTGGCATAGCGCATCTGTTGCCAGGGTCTCCGGGTCGGGCGGGCTGGCGACGGCCTGCGCAGGATGCACGGAGGCTGGCATGTCTGTGTCCGGCATGGTTCTGTCCTTGCGCAATGTGTCCTGGATTCAGGGCTGGTGGTTCGAGGGCGTGGATGTGGGCTTGCACAGCCCCCGGGCGGGTCGTTTCGAGTTTTATGCCAACTTGGAATCATGTCAACTAGGCATGAATCTGAATTTGCATCCGGCAGGTACCATCGCGCAATGCAACGCAAACCCTTTCCCAGCGAAACCCAGGAGCGCTTCATCGTCCGTTTTCCGGATGGCATGCGTGATCGCATCTCGGAAGCGGCAAAGGCCGGCCACCGTTCCATGAATGCAGAAATCGTTGCGCGCATACGGCGCAGCTTCGAATTGGACGAAGCCGGCGATGCCGACCAGGCCGAGATCGAGCAGGGTGCGGCGGGATTGAGAGAGGAAATTTCGCGCCTGTGCCAGTTGCTGCAAGAGCACAAGGACGCTGCGGCAGGCCTGTTCGAGGCGCACAAGGAAGCGGTGGTGGACGAGGCACTGAAACGCCTGCGCTCCGAAACAGGCATGGCGGCAGGCCGCGCTCCGGGGAAGAGATGAGGCTGTAGGCCTGAGACCACGCTCATCGTTGCCGAGCGCTGGCGCCTGTCCTTGCGGGGCGCGCTTATCGTTGCGTCGGGTCTGCAAGGATCCATCCCTTTTTTAGAAGCTCTTGCAGCAAAGGACGCAGCTATGAACACGGATCAGATCAAGGGCACGCTCAAGGATGCCGCAGGCAAGGTGCAGCAAAAGGCTGGCGAGTTGATCGACAGCCCCGAACAGCAGGCCAAGGGCATTGCCAAGCAGGTCGAAGGCACGGCTCAGAAAAAGCTGGGCGATGTGAAGGAAGCCCTGAAGGATGCGAAAAAGTAAGGCGCCCACGCTGCCTTGATGACGAACAAGCCCGCCACTGCCCGGCGGGCTTTTCTTTTCAGCGAGTTTTGACGGGCGCAAGCCCGAGCAAGGCGTTCCTTGCTTCCTTTGTCAGGCGGTCTGGGGCAGCTTGCGGCCGGGGTCCGCGGCCACGTGCACACGGTCACGGCCTGCCTGCTTGGCGGAGTAGAGCAGGGCGTCGGCGCGCGTCAGCGCATCGGTCAGGGCGGTGTTGGCGGCCACGGGGGCGATGCCGAAGCTGATGGTGATCCGCTGGCCGGCTGCCAGCACATAGCCGTCCGCGCTGAGCTGAGCGCGTATGCGCTCGGCCACGCGCTCGGCCTCCTCGGGCGTGGTGCGCATCAGCAGCAGCACGAATTCCTCGCCGCCAAAGCGTGAGACCAGATCGTCGCTGCGCACATGCTGCTGCAAGGTCCTTGCCACGGCCTGCAGAACGCGGTCGCCACAGTCATGGCCCCAGCTGTCGTTGATGCGCTTGAAGTGGTCTATGTCGCCGATCAGCACGGAAACCGGCGCCATGTGCGAATCGGCCAGGCGCAGCTCGGCGGCCTCCTGGAAGGCGCGACGGTTGAGCAGGTTGGTCAGCGAGTCGTGGTTGCGCTCCTGGCGCAGCGCGGTGAAGACATCGCGCACCGTGCAGGCCAGCAGCATCAGGGTGAACAGCAGAGCAAACGACAGCGTGCTGACCAGAGTCACCAGCCAGTAGGTGGAGCGAGCAATCTCATTGAGGTCGGTGCTGCCCAGGGCCAGCACCAGCAGCGGCCGGGCGGCGGTGTAGCCGGCAAACACCACGTAGGACCAGTAGAGCATTCTCTCCAGACGCGG
>NZ_JTKZ01000672.1:0-3727 GCF_000799035.1 Delftia sp. ZNC0008 | reverse complement strand
CCACCGAGCTCAACAACCCGGCCAAGTACCCGAACCAGTTCCTCGTGGGGCCCGACTACACGGAGATGTTCGGCATCCTGCTCAAGCACATCGCCAAGGAAAAGCCGGGCGCCAAGGTGGCCTTCGTCTACTCCGACTCCGAATTCGGCCGCGACCCCATCGAGGCCAGCGAAGCGGCGGCCAAGAAGCTGGGCCTGAACATGGTGGCCAAGCTGATGACGCCGCCCGGCAGCGTGGACGTGTCCACCGAAGTCATCAAGCTGCGCCGCGCCGCGCCCGACTACACCATCTTCCACGGCTACATCCTCGCGCCCATTCCCGAGTTCATCCAGCAGGGCAAGCAGATGGGCATGACCAGCCGATGGATGGGCACCTTCTGGACCATGGACAGCTCCACCGTCATGAAGATGGGCGAGGCCGGCGACGGTTTCATGGGCGTCATGCCCTACCGCTACTACTACGACACCTCGGCCAAGGCGCCCATGCTGGACAAGATCCGCGCGCTGCGCCCCGAGTACCAGAGCACGGCCTATATCCAGGGCTTTCTGGCGGCCATGCTGTTCGTGGAATCGGCCAGGCGCTGCCTGGACGCGGGCAAGCCGCTCACCGGCCCCAACCTCAAGGCAGCGCTCAACTCCATCAAGGACTTCGACACGGGCGGACTGATCGGCGTGCCCATCACCATCAAGGGCAATTCGATTCCCGTGGGCCGCGTCTACAAGGCGGACATGAAGGCGCAGAAGATGCTGCCTGCGTCCGACTGGATCGCACTTTGACCGTCGTCCGAACAGACGCCCGCACATGACCGAGCAGCCCACGGACAAGGTCCTCGAAATCAACAACATCGAGGTCATCTACAACAAGGTCGTGCAGGCCCTGCGCGGCCTGTCGCTGGCCGTTCCGCGCGGCCAGATCGTGGCGCTGCTGGGCAGCAACGGCGCGGGCAAGAGCACCACGCTCAAGGCCGTCTCCGGACTGCTGGCGCTGGAGGACGGCCTGCTGGCCAGCGGCAGCGTGCGCTACAACGGCCAGTCCACCGCGCAGTACGCGCCCCAGCAGCTGGTGCGCCTGGGGCTGTCGCATGTGATGGAGGGCCGGCGCGTGTTCGAGGACCTCACGGTGGAGGAAAACCTCGTGGCCGCGACCTACGCGCTCACGGGCCGCCATCAAGTCAAGCCCGACTTCGACCTGGTCTACAGCTACTTCCCGCGCCTGCATGAGCGACGCAAAGGCCTGGCCGGCTACCTGTCGGGCGGCGAGCAGCAGATGCTGGCCATTGGCCGCGCGCTGATCGCCGAGCCCCAGCTCATGCTGCTGGACGAGCCCTCGCTGGGCCTGGCGCCCAAGCTGGTGGAGGACATCTTCACCATCATCGCGCGCATCAATGCCGAGCGCGGCACCTCCATGCTGCTGGTCGAGCAGAACGCCACCGTGGCCCTGGCCGTGGCGCACAGCGGCTACATCATGGAGAACGGCAAGATCGTCATCGACGGCCCGGCCGAACGCCTGGCCCAGGATGCCGACGTGCGCGAGTTCTACCTGGGCATGGGTGGTGGCGGCGAGGCAAAAAGTTTTCGCGACCTGAAGCACTACAAGCGCCGCAAGCGCTGGTTGTCATGAAGCACCCCCTGAGTCGCTTCGCGCCTTCCCCCTCTCTCCCGCTTCGCGAGGGAGGGGGACAGCACCCTGGGTGCGGGGCGGCCCTTCCTCGGTGCTCCCGTGTGGGGGCACGCCAGTGTCACAGGCAGCGCGATGGGTCATTGATATGAAGAACCTTCCCGAACTCACCCTGCCCCAGATGCTGGCCGAACGCGCGCGCAGCGATGCCCGGCGCGTGGCCATACGGCAAAAGGACTTCGGCATCTGGAAGCCCACCAGCTGGGCGCGCTACCACGAGCGTGCCAGCCACTTCGGGCTGGGCCTGGCGCAGCTGGGCCTGCCGCCAGGCGGCCACATGGGCGTGATCTCCGAGAACCGCATCGAGTGGGTGCTGGCCCAGATGGGCGCGGGCCTGATCGGCGCCATCACCGTGGGCGTCTACCCCACCAGTCCCACGCCCGAGGTCGCCTACGTGGCCGGACACGCGGACATCGCCATCATGGTGTGCGAGGACCAGGAGCAGACCGACAAGCTGCTGGCCGCCCTGCCCGAGCTGCCGCAGCTGCAGAAAATCATCGTCATGGAGACCAAGGGCCTGCGCAGCCTTGCGCCCGAGCTGCGCGCCCTGATCACCACCTTCGACGAGGTCGAGCGCCTGGGCGCCCAGGCCGCCAGCCGCGCCCCCATCGAAGAGGCGCTGGCACGCCAGACGCTGGATGACGTGGGGCTGATGATCTACACCTCGGGCTCCACCGGCAAGCCCAAGGGCGCCATGATCACCTACCGCAACATCCGCGGCGTGGTGCCCGGCATTGCCGAGCGGCTGAGGCTGGATGGCGGCACGCGCCACCTGTCCTACCTGCCGCTGTGCCACGTGGCCGAGCAGATGCTGACCAGCTTCGTGCCGGTCTACCTGGGCTCGCAGGTGCACTTCGGCGAGTCCATCCGCACGGTGCAGGAAGACCTGCGCGAAGTCGCGCCCAACATGTTCCTGGGCGTGCCACGCATCTGGGAAAAGCTGCATGCGGCCATCAGCATCAAGATGCAGGAGACCGGGCCGCTGCGCCGCACGCTCTACCGGCGTGCCATGGCGGCCTGCGCGCCGCTGGCCGAAAAGCCCCGCAGGCAGTGGAGCCTGGCCGAGCGCCTGACCTGGGCCGCCAGCTACTGGAGCGTGCTGCGCGCACTGCAGAACTTCATCGGCCTGCGCCAGGTGCGCGTGGCGCTCACGGGCGCCGCGCCCATACCGCCCGACGTGGTGCGCTTTTTCCGCACGCTGGGCGTGCCGCTGATCGAGGTCTACGGCCTGACCGAATCCACGGGAATGGTCACAGGCCACCGGCTGGACGACGTGTCCGTGGGCAGCGTGGGCGTGGCCACCGAAGGCGTGCAATGGCGCATTGCCAGCCTCGGCAGCAACGCGGGCCACGAGGGTGACGACAGCGGCGAACTGCAGATCAAGGGCGACATGGTCTTCGCGGGCTACTACAAGAACCCCGAGGCCACGGCGCAAAGCATCCAGGACGGCTGGCTGCACACGGGCGACGTGGTGCGCGTGCAGGGCGGCCAGCTGCGCATCGTGGACCGCCTCAAGGACATCATGATCACCGCCGGCGGCAAGAACCTCACGCCCTCGGAGATCGAGAACACCATGAAGGCCAGCCCCTTCATCAAGGAGTGCATCGTCGTGGCCGAGGGCCGCAAGTTCGTGGGCGCGCTGGTGCAGATCGACTACGAGACCGTGGGCCAATGGGCACAGGCGCGGCGCATTGCCTTCACGCATTTCCGCTCCCTGGCCGAGATGCCCGAGGTGCGCGCGCTCATCGAGGCCGAGATCGCGCAGGGCAATGCGCGCCTGGCCCAGGTCTCGCATGTGCGGCGCTTCCATCTGCTGACCAAGGAGCTGGACCACGACGATGGCGAAGTCACGGCCACGATGAAGGTGCGCCGTTCTTCCATCTACAAGACCTACGCCGCCGAAATCGACGCCCTGTACCACTGATCCGCTCCCATGACCGACACGCAAGACACCCCGCTGCGGCTGCACCGCGAAGGCGCCATCGCCACGCTGACCTTCCACCGCCCCGCCGCCCTCAACGCCATCGACGTGCCCATGGCACTGGCGCTG
>NZ_JTKZ01000361.1:0-6647 GCF_000799035.1 Delftia sp. ZNC0008 | reverse complement strand
CACCCCAGGGTGGCGCGAGGCATTTCTACTTGATCCAATGGCGGCAAGCCCTTGCCTGGTTCGGGCCGACAGTACATCTGCGCGGACATCGTCCCCTTGGCTCCAATTCATCGTCGGTTCTGATTCAACCCTCAGCCCGGCCGGGTCAACCCCCGCTGGGCCGGCCCCCTTGGGACGGGGCGGTGCCGCTTGGCTGTATTCTTGGCGCTTGCCTTCACGCAGCCTTGCGGCCGTCCCCAACATGCATTTGTCCAGACGCGAATTCCTCGGCGCCGGCGTGGCCGCCGCCTGTGCCTCGCTGGTCGGTTGCGCGGCCTCGGCGCCCGTGTCGGGCAGTTTCCTGCAGCCGTGGCGCAGCCATCTGGAGATGCCGCGCGACCAATGGCGCCAGCGCCTGGCCGCCACCCAGGCGCTGGGCTGCCGCGAGCTGTTCGTGCAATGGAGCGGCCTGCTGGGCGATACCGAGGCGGACAGCTGGATGCTGGCCGACGCGCAGATCGCCGACCTGCTGGACATCTGCACCGAACTGGGCATGGGCGTGCACCTGGGCCTGCCCTATGACGAGCGCTGGTGGAAGCAGATCAGCCTTGACAACGCCGCAGGCCCTGCGCCTTACCTTGCGCATATCGCCGAGCTGGGCACCAGCCACATGTACGCCAGCACCTGGCCGCGCCATGCGGCCTTTCGCGGCTGGTACATCCCCTACGAGCTGGAGCAGTACCACTGGGCCGCGCCCGAGCGCATCGAGCTGCTGGTGAGCGCGCTGCAACCGCTGGCCCAGGCGGCAGCGGCCACATCCGGCCAGGTGCCCGGCATCTCCACCTATTTCAGCCAGCTGCAGACCCTGGGCAGCCTGCCCACGCTGTGGAGCATCCTGCTGGACCGCGTGTCCCTGCGCCCCATGGTGCAGGACGGCGTGGGCGTGGCGGGCCTGGGCAACTACGAGGCGCTGGCGCCGCTGCAGCAGATGCTGCTGGAGCGCAGGGCGCCGTTCGATCTCATCGTGGAGCTGTTCGAGCAACTGCCGCCCGCGCGGCCCGATGGCTCGGACTTCCAGGCGCGCACGGCCAGCTTCGAGCGCGTGCGTCGCCAATGGGACGTGGCCCGCGACTACGGCGCCCAGCGCGTCGTTGCCTTCGCCATCGATCCCTGGGTGCTGAACGACACGCCCGAAGCCCGGCAACTGCTGCGCGGGTGGAAATCCGCCGCGCGCTGAGCGGCAGGCGGCCGGGTCAGAAGCGCTTGGCGATGATCTCTCGCAGGATCTCGCTGCTTCCGCCGAAGATGCGCAGTGCCCTTGCATCGGCCCAGGCACGGCCGATGCCGTATTCCGCCATGTAGCCGTAGCCGCCGTGCAGCTGCAGCAGCTCGTCCAGCACCTGGCCCTGCAGCTCGGTGGCGTTGAGCTTGGCCATGGCGGCGGTGACGGAGTCCAGCGAGCCTTCCAGGTGCTGGGCCAGGCAGTCGTCCAGGAAGACGCGCAGCATGGTGGTCCTGGCCAGGGCGTCGGCGAACTTGAAGCGGGTGTTCTGGTAGTCGAGCACGCGGCGCCCGAAGACCTTGCGGTTGCGCACGAACTCGGCAGCCTCGTCCAGCATGCCTTCGGTGGAGGCCGCCGCACGCAGCGCGATCGCCAGCCGCTCCTGCGCCAGCTCCTGGGTCACATGCTCGAAGGCTGCGTTCTCGCGCCCCAGCAGGTGGTCGGCCGGCAGGTGCAGTTCGTCGAAGAACAGCTCGCAGGTGTCCTGGCTGTGCTGGCCTATCTTGCGCAGCGCCGGTCCCTTGCCCAGGCCCTTCATGCCTTCTTCCACCACGAACAGCGACAGGCCGCGCGCGCCCAGGTCGGGCTCGGTGCTGGCCAGCACCACCATCAGGCCGGCGTTGACGCCGTTGGTGATGAAGGTTTTCTGTCCGTTGAGCACGTAGCCGCCGCCCTCACTCTCGCTCTTGCGCAGGGCGCGCGTGCGCACGGCCTTGAGGTCGCTGCCCGCGCCAGGCTCGGTCAGGGCGATGGCGCCTATCAGCTCGCCCGTGGCCATGCGCGGCAGCCAGCGGTCCTTCTGCACCTGCGTGCCGAAGTTCCAGAGATAGGGGGCCACCATGTCGGAATGGATGGAAAAGCCGATGCCCAGGCAGTTGGCGCGCGCCAGCGCCTCGATGACCACGGCCGCGTGGCCGAAGTCGCCGCCCTGGCCGTAGGGCGGGGGCAGGTCGCAATTGAGCAGGCCGCTGTCGCCAGCCTTGCGCCACAGGGCGCGCGGCGTGATGCCCTCTGCCTCCCAGTCATTGATGTGGGGCAGGATCTCGGTGGCCACGAATCGGTCCACCTGTTCCTTGAACAGCAGGTGGTCTTCACGCAATACGGAGCGGGTGCGCATGTCTGTGTCGGTCTCCTTGGGCTGGGTCAGGGGCGATAGGTGTCGGTGGCGCTGGCCTGGCCGCGCAGCACGGGTGCGGCGGCCGTACCCGTCATGAACAGGCTGTAGTGGTCGCCCGGCTGCAGCTGGGGCAGTGCCAGCGGCGCGCTGGCCGCAGTGGCGCAGATGGCGGCAAGCTGGGCGCTGACCGGGTTGATGGAGCGGCTGGCCGACCTGGCGGGCGCCACGCCCGTGAACAGCGGCGTGCCCGTGCCGGCGATCTTGAGCCCGCCTTCGGTGCAATCGTCGATCAGGTTGTAGAAGCGCAGCTCGGCCTTGAGCGCGTCCTGGCTGCCGCCGGAGTCGTCGATGGCCGTGAAGCGCGTGGCCGCGTTCTTGCCCTGGCGCTGCGGCACCAGGGTGGTGAAGCTGCCCGGCGCCACCTTCATGCTGCTGGCGCTCTTGCCGTCCAGCTGGATGGCAAAGGGCGTGTCGCCCTTGACGATGGCGTAGCTGCTGGCCGGCTTGCTGCCGGACAGCGTCTGCTCGGGGCCGTCGGCGATCTTCACGCGCAGGCTGCCCGCGTCGGGGTGGACCACGCGCACGAAGGACGAGCCTGCGGGGGGGCGCGCGGCGTACAGCTGGGCCAGCGTGCCTTCGGCATGCGCTGCAGGCAGGCAGGACAGGGCCCCCAGCCCGGCCAGGGTGAACAGTGCTTGGCGCCTCACAGCGGAAAAAACGGAAGTCATGCCTGCAGATCCTTGTTTCATTGGGCGGGGCGCATGCGCGAGTCGAGGTACATGCGCTCCAGTTGCTTGCGGTCGGCCTTGTCAGTCTGCGTCAGCGGAAAGCCGTGGCAGGCCAGCAGTTCCGACGGAATCATGTAGGGCGGCACGCGCTGGGCCAGCAGTTCGCGCCATCCGGCCAGGTCTTCGGGCAGGGGCTGCATGCCGGGCGGGCCGCTGCGGTCCAGGTCCACGAAGCCGATCATGCGCACGATGAAGCCATCGGGCCGCTTGAGTGCCACCGCCGCGCCTGCGCGCACGCCGGGCAGGGTGGCCAGCACGGCATCGACCTCGGCCAGCTCGATGCGGTAGCCGTGCATCTTGATCTGGTCGTCGCGCCGGCCGTGGAAGGTGACCAGGCCCTCGCCGTCGATCTCGCCCAGGTCGCCCGTGCGGTAGCCGCGCTTGCCGTTGCGCATGAACATGCGTGTGGCGTGCAGGTCGGGGCGGTTGAGGTAGCCGCGCATCACGTGGTCGCCGGCCACGCAGATCTCGCCTTCGTCCAGGAAGACGTCGGCATAGGGCTTGGCCCGGCCGATGGGAAAGGGCAGCGGCGCGCGCTGGCGCAGCGCGGGGTCGATCTCCACCCAGGTGGTGGAGCAGGTGGCCTCGGTGGGGCCGTAGGAGTTGATGATGCGCGCCTGGGGAAAGCGGCTCCACAGCGCCTCGGCCACGGTGGGCGTGAGCGATTCGGCGCCGAAGACGAAGACGCGCAGGTCGGGCAGGTGCTGCTGGTCGAAGTCGGCATCCAGCAGCTGCTGGCGCACGAAGGAGGGCGTGGATGCCCAGACGTTCACATGGGTGCGCGCCAGGTAGGCGGCAAAGGCCTGGCGGTCGGCAATGGTCTCGCGCGCGCACAGCACGCAGGCACCGCCCGTGACCAGGGCGCCCATCCAGTTGAACAGCGAAAAGTCGAAGCTGAACAGCATCTGGTCCATGAACACCGGCGCCTCGCCCAGGGCCAGGCAGTCGCGTATCCAGCCGGCGAACAGGCCCAGGCTCTCGCGCCCGATCTGCACGCCCTTGGGATCGCCCGTGCTGCCCGAGGTGAACATGATGTATGCCAGCGATTTTTCCTGCAGCGGCTGCGCGGCGATGCCGGTGTCCAGGAAGCTGCGGGCCTGCGCGTCGTAGTGCAGGCCGGCCTGCACCAGCGTGGCGATGCGCGCCATGCGCTCGGGCGGGTTGATCACGTCCACCGGCACGAAGGGCACGCCCAGGCGCAGGCAGCCGAGGATGGCCACGAGGAACGCGGTCTCCTTGTGCCCCGTGATCAGCAGCGGCTCGTCGCGGCGAGCGCCGCGCGCCAGCGCCTGCTGCTCCCATCGCGCCACGGCCTGGGCCAGTTGCTGCCAGTCCAGCGTGCCGGCGGCATCGATGACGGCCGGCCGCTGCGTGCCGGCGTCGGGCTCGATGAAGTCGAAGCGGTCAAAACTGAATCGCATGCGGGCTCCTTGCGGCGGTGGGTGGATGGGGATGGCTGCGCAGGCCGGGCCGACAGTGCCGGCGTCTCATCACGCCTTGCGCTGCTCGGCCACGTACTGCGCCAGCGTTTGCACGGACTCCAGGTGCAGGTCGATCTCCGATGGCGGTATCTTGACGCCGAATTCCTTCTCGATGGCCAGGGCCACGTCCACGGCGGACAGCGAGTCCACCAGGCCCGATTCGAGCAGCAGCGTATCGGGCTCGACCGAGGTCAGGATGATGGCTCCGATGATCTGGGCAATCTTGGTTTCGATGTCATTGTGGGACATGCTTTTTTCTCCAACAGGCGTTTCAGAACTGGAAATACAGGAAGCGGGTTTCCTTGTGCAGGTTGACCAGGCACAGGAAGAGCAGGACCAGGGTCACGGCCGTCCAGCCCGCGCTGGGGCGCCAGCGCATCCAGGCCTGGGGCGCCTCCTGCACCTTGAACATGGCGGGCGAGAAGCGGCCCAGGATCTGGTGGGCATTGGGCGTGAACCAGGCAATGGCCAGCAGCAGCAGCACCAGGGCCAGCTGCATATGGTGGCCTATGGCCAGGCGGATGGCATCGCCCATTGCCAGGCCCTGGACGTGGGACAGCGACTCCAGCGCCTCCACGCCGCGCAGGCCGGCCATGCCCTTGAGCAGCAGCATGGCGTCGCCCACGCCGTGGGCGCGGAAGAAGGTCTGTGCGATGAGCACGGCGATGAAGGTGATGACAACGCACAGCGCCTGCACGCCCCGGCCCGATTTGCGGGCGGCGGCCGGCTTGCGGCTGACCACGAAGATGCGCCAGGCATGGTTGACCGACAGGTAGAAGGCATGCAGCAGACCGAAGATCACGTACTGCAGGCCGGCGCCGTGCCAGATGCCCGCCAGCCCCATGGTGAACAGCGTGGGCACGACGATGGTGGCCGCAAAGCCGCCCGGCGTGCGCGCGGCGCTCGATCCCACGGACAGCCCGCGCTTTTCGCGTGCGCGCGAGATGGCCATGGCCACGGGGTAGTACAGGTAGGCCGTGAGGTAACGCGTCAGCGTCATGTGCCAGCGCGCCCAGAAGTCGATGATGCTGCCGGCCTTGTAGGGCGAGTTGAAGTTCAGCGGGAAACGGATGCCGAACATGCGCGCCAGGCCCAGGGCCATGTCCGAATAGCCCGAGAAGTCGAAGTACAGCTGCAGCGCGTAGCTGAGGCTGGCGCCCCAGGCGGCCCAGAACTGCAGCTCGCCGGGCGCGGCGAAGCCGGCGTCCGCATAGGGTGCGATCTCGTCGGCCAGCAGCACCTTCTTGGCCAGGCCGATCACGAACAGCGTGCCCCCGATGGACAGGTTGTCCGCGCGGAACCGGTAGTTATCCGGCTGCGCGAACTGCGGCATCATTTCCTTGTGGTGCAGGATGGGCCCCGCGATCAGGTGCGGGAAGAAGGTCACGAACAGCACGTAGCTGAGCAGGCTGCGTTCCTTGACGATGCCCGAGCGGCAGTCCAGCAGGTAGCCGATCTGGGTGAAGGTGAAGAACGAGATGCCCAGGGGCAGGATCAGCTCGTGCATGCCGCCCTGCGTCAGCCCCCATTCGCCCAGGAAGTTGAACAGCGTGGCGAAGTACTTGTAGTGGAACAGTGCCGCCAGGTCCGCGCCCACGCCCAGCGCAGTCACCAGCCCCTGCAGCCGCGCATGGCCGGCAAAGCGCAGGATCAGCCGGCTCACCACGTAGTTGAAGGCAATGGACAGGGCCAGCAGGGCGACGAACTGCGGGTTCCACCAGCCATAGAAGACGAAGGACGTCAGGCACAGCCAGAACGCGGCCAGCCGCAGGCTGATGGCGCCGGCCAGGTAGTGGCCCGCCAGCGCGATGGGCAGGAACAGCAGCAGGAAAAGATAGGAGTTGAACAGCATGTAGCGGGCGGTTTCACGCAGGCGGGGAGGCGGCGTCCAGCTCCTTGAGCGCCGCTTTTTCATCGTCCGTCAGGGGCAGGGACAAGGTGTTTTCCGAGAACTCCCAGATCACCAGCCGCAGGCTGGCCGGCCAGGAGGCGCGGCGCTT
>NZ_JTKZ01000343.1:0-1546 GCF_000799035.1 Delftia sp. ZNC0008 | reverse complement strand
CCGCGTCCTCGAAGCGCATGGCGCAGGTGGCGCTGCCCTTGATGCCCATCTTCTTTTCGATGCCGTCGCAGTAGATGGCGTTGGGCAGAAAGCTGCCGTCGTCCCGGGGAATGCCGCGCGGCGCCAGGAACAGCGACAGGCCGCGCGTTCCCTCAGGCGCATCGGGCAGGCGCGCCAGCACCAGGTGGACGATGTTCTCGCTCATATCCTGGTCGCCGCCCGAGATGAAGATCTTGCTGCCGTCCAGGCTGTAGCTGCCATCGCCCCGGGGCCGGGCCTGGCTGCGCAGCAGGCCCAGGTCGGAACCGGCCTGGGGCTCGGTCAGGCACATGGTGGCCAGCCAGCGGCCGCTGACGATGTGGGGCAGGTAGGTGGCGCGCAGATGCTCGTCGCCATGCGCGTGCAGGCAGGCATAGGCGCCGTGCAGGATGCCCGGATACATGGTCCAGCCATGGTTGGCCGAGGCCAGCATTTCGTGCAGCGCGGCGTCCAGCAGCTGGGGCAGGCCCTGGCCGCCAGCGTCGGGGGCGCAGGCCAGTGCGGGCCAGCCTGCCTCCACGAAGGCTGCATAGGCGGCGGGAAAGCCGTCGGGCGTGCGCACC
Organism: Delftia sp. ZNC0008; assembly: GCF_000799035.1. Lineage (NCBI taxonomy): Bacteria > Pseudomonadati > Pseudomonadota > Betaproteobacteria > Burkholderiales > Comamonadaceae > Delftia > Delftia sp. ZNC0008. The sequence continues at coordinate 944 of NZ_JTKZ01000343.1, read as the reverse complement.
CTGCCCTCTTGCAAGCGGCAGCCCTGCAGGTCGGCCGGGCCGTTGAGCGGGGCCAGCACGTCGGCGCAAAAGCGCCCGGCCGCCTCGACCACCAGGTCGGCCGTCTCCTGGTCCAGGGCTTCGTGGGCCGGCATGCGGCGCCAGTCGCCCTCGGCGCCCAGCCAGTGCTGCTGGACGAAGCGGATGTCCTGCAGCGGCGGCTGGTAGTGCGAGCAATGTGATGCCTGCGCGCTCATGCCCGGCCCTCCGTGGCCGCGACCAGGCGGCGGTAGGGACCGATGGCGCTGGCCAGGCACAGCACGGACAGCAGCGCGGCCAGTGCGGACACCAGGCCCAGCGACAGGCCCACGAGCTTTTCGTCATGGAAGACGAAGTCCGTGAAAAAGGCCACGAGGAAGGGACCGAGGCCCAGCCCGATCAGGTTGATCAGCAGCAGGTAGATGGAAGTCACCTGGCCGCGCAGCTGGTTGGGCGTGACCGCCTGCAGGATCGGCGGCGCCAGCGCCACCGGCATGCCCAGGAAGAAGGTGGTGGCCGCCACGGCCACCAGGGCCACCGTGGGCGTGGGCGCAAAGGCCAGCACCAGGCCGGTGATGACGAGCACGCCGGTGGCCACCAGCGAGATGACGATCGACCCCACCTGCTTGCCGCGCGCCGTGAGGTAGTCGGCCAGGAAGCCGCTGAGCAGCATGCCGCCAATGCCGAAGGTCAGGATGATGACGCCGTAGGCCGGGCCGATCTCGCCGGGCGTCCAGCCCCACTGGCGGATGAAGGTGGCCGGCAGCCAGGCCGTGACGCCGAAGGTGATCATGGCCGTGATGCCCGGCGCCAGCAGCAGCGGCAGGAAGGCGCGCTTGTTGCGCAACACATGGGACAGGTCGGGCGCCGGTCCCGCGGGCGCGGCCACTTTGGCGGACGCGGCCCGGGCCTGCAGGCCCCGGCGC
>NZ_JTKZ01000010.1:0-5200 GCF_000799035.1 Delftia sp. ZNC0008 | reverse complement strand
AAGACGCCCCCGCAGGCACCGGCGTGGTGATCACGCCGATCCAGCCCTGACCCGGCTGGCTGTTGGCTGTTACCCAGCCTCCCCCCTTCTGCCCACGCAGGTCGCCCGTAGCGAAGCGAAGGGTCGTGGGCAGTGCGGGGCGCGCTTCTTTGCCTACTTTCTTGCCGCGCGGCAAGAAAGTCGGTCGGCCGCCGGGCCGAAACCCGGCCTCGAAAAACAACCACCCGGCAGGGACAAATCCAGCGAAAGAACCAAAGCACAAAGAGTCACCGCGAAGTCCGCGTATGACTCACATTGGCATCCACAGTCCCAAACACCGTCACCCCACTGCCACTGGACGCCTGGCTCCCCGCCACATCCCCAGGCACCCCGCCCGCGCAACCAGCCAGCCCCACACTCAGGGCCACCAGCACCATCGCGGCCAGCCCACGCATGCCGTATTTCATCGCAATCTCCTTGAACTCCGGCGCAACCGACCGGCACAGCCCATGTTAGCCGCGCCACCCTGCCGCCCCGTGAGCGAAGGTAATCACCCTTCGAGGTAAAGCGCAGCCAGCCGCTCGCGTGCCGCACTGTCGATGCCCAGCGCATCCCGCAGATACCCTTCCATCCCCCCGAAGTCGGCCCGCACCATGTCGGTGGCGGCCGCAAGGTAGGAGGCCTGCACGCGCCACAGCACATCCATCACTTCGGCCGGCATGGGGGCGAAGGTGGTGGCGGGCCGCTGGTAGAGCTGGTTGGTCAGCAGGTAGTCCTGCATCACGGTGTCCTCGTCCACGCCCAGCGCGGTGAGCAGCAAGGCGGCAGCCCAGCCCGTGCGGTCCTTGCCGGCCGTGCAGTGGAAGACCAGCGGATCCTGGCTTTCCAGCAGCAGCTGGAACAACTGTGCAAAGCGCGGTGCGTAGGCGTGCACGAAGCTGCGGTAGGTGTCCTGCATCAGCTCCTCGGCATGGGCGGCCGTGAGGTCGTTGCCTGCGGCGATCAGGGCGCTGGCGCGCTGCACCACGGTGGGCTCGACGATGAGCGCATGGCGGGCAATGCCCGGCCATTCGTAGGCCAGGTGGGCGCTTTCCATCTTGCCCCGGAAGTCCGCGCTGCGCGCGAGCTTCAGGCCCTGCAGCACGTCCAGGTCCGCTGCGCTGAGGCCGGCCAGGTGGTCGGCACGGAACAGCGTGCGCCAGCGCACGCGCCGGCCATCCAGGCCCGCGTAGCCACCGAGGTCTCGGAAGTTGGAGGCGCCGTCCAGGCGGATGGAGCGCGAGGGCGCCGGGGAGGAAGCAGCGGCGGCAGCCGCTGCCGGGGTGAGCATTTCGGTATCCATGCCCGCTAGATTAGCCCAAGCATGTGTTGCCCCCATGTCAGGCCGGCGACCCGCTGGTGTAGAGCTCAAACACTGCCCTCAAAACTGGCGCGCCCCAAAGCCAGGGACACCGAGGAAGGGCCTAAGCCGGCCGCGCCGCCCCGCACCGAGGGTGTCGTCCCCCTCCCTCGCGGAGCGAGTAGAGAGGGGGAAGGCGCGTAAGCGCCTCAGGGGGTGAGATGTTTCCCCACGATGCCGGCCAGCTCGAACATGTTCACGCTGTCCTTGCCGAAGACGGGCCGCAGCTTGTCATCGGCGCGGATGACGCGCTTGTCCTTGGGGTCCTGCAGGTTCTGGGCCTTGACGTATTCCCACAGCTTCTTGACCACCTCGGTACGCGCCACCGTGCCTTCGCCGATGACGGCGGCCAGGGCCGCGCTGGGCTGCAGCGTGCCGGCAGCCGGCTTGCGCGCAGTCTTGGTGGCCGTCTTTGCCGTGGTCTTGGCCGCGGCCTTCTTGGCAGGTGCCTTCTTGGCCGGCGCGCTCTTGGCGGCCGCCGTCTTGCGCGGCGGGTATTTGCTGTCGCGCTGCTCGAACTCGAAGTTCACCTTGCCGGCCGCGCCATCCCACACCAGGAAGGCCTTGAAGCTGCGGCGCGTGCGGTTGGAGACGAACTTGTCCAGCAGGTCGGTCTTGCCGGTCTGCAGCAGCTTTTGCATCTGCTCGCGCTCTATGGGCTGCTGCAGGATGATCTGCCCGCTCTTGAAGTCGCAGCTGGGCGTGGCCTGGGCCAGCGTGGGCACGGCCTTGGCGCAGACGTAGTTGCTGCCGTGCTCGAAGACGGGCGCGCCGCACTTGGGGCAGGGGCCCAGCGATTGCTGGCTGGCGAAGTCCACCAGCTCGCCCGTGTCTTCGGAAGCGGCGTCGTCGCCGAAGTCGAACTCGAGCTTGTAGTTGCCGCCTTCCTCATCGTGCACGATGGTGACCTCGGCCACGAAGGGCCAGCCGGCCTTGGAGCGAAAGCCGTCCAGAGGGCCCAGGCGGCGGTCGCGCAGCAGTTGCTCGGCCTCGGCCGTCTCGAAGGTGCGGCCTGCAGGCGACTTGGTGAACGAGAAGCCGCAGCCCGCGCCCTGGCCGTCGCTGCCCGTGCAGCCGTAGCGGCGGTAGTTCTCCTTGACCACGCCGCCGCAGTTGGGGCAAGGCGTGGACAGGGTGGCGTAGTCGCCGGGCACGGTGTCTCGGTCGTATTCCTTGGCCTTCTTGACCAGCTTTTCCGTCATGGACTGGATCTGCTGCATGAAGGCATCGCGCGAGAGCTGGCCCTTTTCCATCTGGGCCAGCTTGTATTCCCATTCACCGGTGAGGTCGGCGCGCGAGAGCTCTTCCACGCCCAGGCCGCGCAGCAGCGTCATGAGCTGGAAGGCCTTGGCCGTGGGAATCAGCTCGCGGCCTTCGCGCAGCATGTACTTTTCGGTCAGCAGGCCTTCGATGATGGCCGCGCGCGTGGCAGGCGTGCCCAGGCCCTTTTCCTGCATGGCCTCGCGCAGCTCGTCGTCCTCCACCTGCTTGCCCGCGCTTTCCATGGCGCCCAGCAGCGTGGCTTCGGAGTAGCGCGCGGGCGGCTTGGTCTTGAGGCCCTTGGGATCGACCTGGCCGGCGCGCGGCTGCTCGCCGGGCTGCACCGCGACCAGGGGCTGGCCCTTGTCGCCGTCCTTGCCGCCTTCGACCTCGTTGGCGGCCTCCTTGCCGTAGATGGCCAGCCAACCGGGCTTGACCAGGATCTTGCCTTCGGTCTTGAAGCTGTGCTGCTCGACCTTGCTGATGCGCGTGGTCACCTGGTGCTCGGCACTCGGGAAGAACACGGCCATGAAGCGGCGCACGACGAGGTCATAGAGCTTTTGCTCGGCCTCGGACAGGCCGCTGGGCGCCTGCGTGGTCGGGATGATGGCAAAGTGATCCGAGACCTTGCTGTTGTCGAAGATGCGCTTGGTCGGGCGCACGTAGTTCTCGTCCAGCGCCTGCTGGGCAAAGGGCGCCAGGTGGCGCATGCCGCTGCCGGCCAGCATGGCGAAGGTCTGGTGCGCCACGGGCACGTAGTCCTCGGGCAGGGCACGCGAGTCGGTACGCGGGTAGGTCAGGGCCTTGTGGCGCTCGTACAGGCTTTGCGCCAGCGCCAGCGTGGTCTTGGCCGAGAAGCCGAACTTGCCGTTGGCCTCGCGCTGCAGGCTGGTCAGGTCGAACAGCAGCGGGCTGGCCTGGGACGTGGGCTTGGACTCCTCGGTGACCTGGGCCGGCTTGCCGCGCACGGCGTCGGCGATGGCCTGGGCGTCGCGCTGGTTCCAGATGCGGTCGGCGCGGGCTTCCGCATCCTCGCTCTTCTTCCATTGGGGATCGAACCACTTGCCCAGGTACTGGCCGGCCTGCGCGTCGAAGGCGGCATGCACTTCCCAGTAGTCGCGGCTGACGAACTTGCGGATCTTTTCCTCGCGCTCCACCACCAGGGACAGCGTGGGCGTCTGCACGCGGCCCACGGTGGTCAGGAAGAAGCCGCCGTCGCGCGAATTGAAGGCCGTCATGGCGCGCGTGCCGTTGATGCCCACCAGCCAGTCGGCCTCGGAGCGGCTGCGCGCCGCGCTGGCAAGGCCCTGCATCTGGCTGTCGCTGCGCAGGTTCTGGAAGCCGTCGCGGATGGCCTGCGGCGTCATGGACTGCAGCCACAGGCGCTTGACCGGCTTTCCCAGGCCCTTGCCGTCCGGCTTGGCACCTGCAGCGTACTGCTCGATCAGGCGGAAGATCAGCTCACCCTCGCGGCCCGCGTCGCAGGCGTTGATGAGTTCGGTGACGTCCTTGCGCTTGGCCAGCTTGACCACGGCATTGAGCCGGCTCTTGGTCTTGTCCACGGGCTTGAGGTCGAAATACGGCGGAATCACCGGCAGGTTGGCAAAACTCCATTTGCCGCGCTTGACGTCGAATTCCTCGGGCGCCTGGATTTCCACCAGGTGGCCCACGGCGCTGGTCACGACGTAGTGCTCGCTCTCGAAGTATTCATCGTGCTTGTCGAATTTGCCCGCCACCGGAGTCAACGCGCGGACGATGTCCTGCGCGACCGAAGGCTTCTCAGCAATCACCAGGGTCTTTGTCATTGTGTGTACTCGTCATTCCCCGCAGGAGCTGCATGTCGCATGCCTGCGCTTCTACAATCCATGGCTCACGCGTGTACGTACGTGTACGCGCACGCGCATGTGTGCCTATTCAAGTTATCAGAGAAAACATGCCCCGCACAGCTTTGGCCCCTTCCGGCGGCCGCCGTATCCAGACCCGCCGCTCGGGTGTCCATGGCAAGGGCGTCTTCGCCGTGCAGGATCTTGCCGAAGGCGAGGTCCTTGTCGAGTACGTAGGGGAAATCGTCAGCTGGCAGGAAGCCCAGGACAGGCACCCGCACGACCCCAGCCAGCCCAACCATACCTTCTACTTCCACATCGACGAAGACCGCGTGATCGATGCCAACTACGGCGGCAATTCCTCGCGCTGGATCAACCACAGCTGCGCGCCCAACTGCTACACCGACGAGCGCGATGGCCGCATCTTCATCGTCGCACTGCGCAACATCGCCGCCGGCGAGGAGCTGAGCTACGACTACGGCCTGATCATCGACGAACCCTACACCAGGAAGCTGAAGGCCGAGTATCCCTGCTGGTGCGGTGCGGCCACCTGCCGCGGCACGCTGCTGGCGCCCAAGCGCGGCTGGCGTCCGCCCATGCCCGGCGATGCGTTGCCGGCCGGCGCAAAGCCGAAATCGGAAAAGTCTGAAAAGGCAAAGCGGCCCCAAAAACAGCAGGCCCAAGCGCCAAAGCCTTTGGGCAAACCCACCCAAGAGCCGAAGAAGAAATCCGGCACATC
>NZ_JTKZ01000162.1:0-3072 GCF_000799035.1 Delftia sp. ZNC0008 | reverse complement strand
CGGGCCTGTCTTTGCTATCAACCCAATGCCGTTGCCGATTCCTTTGCCTGCTTTTGCCGCATGGACCCGCCTGGACACAGGAAAGGGGGCGCTGCGCGTATGTCGCAGATGAAGCAGCTGGCTCTGGATATCAGCATGGCGTCGAGCCCGACGCTGTCGCGCTTTTTCGTCGGCCCCAATGCCGCGGTGATCGATCATTTGCGCCATTGGGTGGGCGATGGCCGCATGCAGACGGCCCGCACGCCAGTGCCCACTTATCTTTGGGGCGAATCGGGCTCGGGCAAGACCCATCTGCTCAAGGCCGTGCGCGAGGCCCTGCGCGAGCAGGGTGCCATGGTGGGCTGGATGGATGCCTCCACCCTGTTCCCGCCGCCCTTCGACGAGCGCTGGGCGGCGGTGCTGATGGACGATGTGGACATCTACACTCCGCTGCAGCAGGCGCGGGCCTTCAACTGGTTTGTGAATGCGACGAGCCCGGCCACGGGCTCGCCGCGCTGGGTGCTGGGGGCCGGCCCGCTGCCGCCGGCAGACCTCAAGCTGCGCGAGGATCTGCGCACGCGGCTGGGCTGGGGCCATGTGTTCCAGCTGCAGCTGCTCGACGAAACCGCGCGCCGCGCGGTGCTGCGCCAGGAGGCCGATGCCCGTGGCGTTTTTCTGGGCGACGATGTGATGGACTACATGCTCAAGCGCTTCTCGCGTGACCTGGGCAGCCTGATGCAGCTGCTCGACATGCTCGACGGCTTTGCGCTGCGCAACAAGCGCGCCATCACCATTCCGTTGCTCAAGACGATGCTGGAAACCGAATGAGCCCGCATTTTCTTGTGGGCAGGGACTGCGGGAGCCGGCGGAGCCTGCGTTGCAAGGGCAGCGCGGGACCCATTTTTTTAGGATATGCATGACCTCTGATCAGAAGCAACTCCGGCCCCGGCTGGCGTTGTTCGACCTGGACCACACGCTGCTGCCGCTCGATTCGGACTATGAGTGGGGCGAGTTCACGACGCGCATCGGCTGGACCGATCCGGTCGAGTTCGGCCGCCGCAATGCCGAGTTCTTCGCGCACTACCAGGCGGGCACGCTCGACGTGCACGACTATGTGCGCTTTGCCACCGAGGCCTTCTGCGCCCGTGGCGCGCAGCAGGCCGCCGAGGCGCACGAGCGCTTCATGCGCGAGGTGATCACCCCCGCCATCCGTCCCCAGGCACTGGAGCTGCTGCGCACGCACCAGCAGGCGGGCGACCAGATCATCATCGTCACGGCCACCAACGAGTTCGTGACGCGCCCCATCGCCGCCGCCCTCGGCGTGCAGGAATTGATCGCGGTGGAACTGGAGCGCGACGCGCAGGGCTGGTTCACGGGCGAGATCCGTGGCACGCCCAGCATGCGCGGCGGCAAGGTGCAGCGCATGCAGCAGTGGCTGGATGCGCGCGGCCTGCAGTGGAGCGGCGTGGAGACCTTCTTCTACAGCGACTCCTGGAACGACGTTCCCCTGCTCGAGCGCGTGGACCACCCCGTGGCCACCAACCCCGACACTCGGCTGCGCGCCCTGGCCCAGGAACGTGGCTGGCGCATTCTGGACCTGTTTGGCGAAGCACCATGATCAAGAACATCATCGACAAGCTGCTGGGCAAGGCCTCGGCCGCCCCACGGGCGCGCAAGTCGCCCTTCGGCAAGCGCCAGGAGGTGCCCGTGCAGGTGCACGGCATCGATCCCAACCTGGTGGACCGGCGTGCCCTCGACGTGGTCGAGACGCTGCAGGACGCGGGCTACGAGGCCTACATCGTCGGCGGCGCCGTGCGCGACCTGCTGCTGGGCCTGCGCCCCAAGGACTTCGACGTGGCCACCAATGCCACGCCCGAGCAGGTCAAGGGCCTGTTCCGCCGCGCCTTCATCATCGGCAAGCGCTTTCGCATCGTGCACGTGGTCTATGGCCGCGGGCGCGAGAACGAGGTCATCGAAGTCTCCACCTTCCGCGCCTTCCTGGACAACAGCGCGGCCGAGGCCGTGAGCGGCAACGAGCGCACCAGCAAGGCCCAGCTCGCCGGCATGCACCATGCGGTGGACGCCAGCGGCCGCGTGCTGCGCGACAACGTCTGGGGTCCGCAGGACCAGGATGCCACGCGCCGCGACTTCACGATCAACGCCATGTACTACGACCCGCGCACGCAGATCGTGGTCGACTATCACAAGGGCATTGACGACGCCAAGAAGCGCATGCTGCGCATGATTGGCGACCCGGCCACGCGCTACCGTGAAGATCCGGTGCGCATCATCCGCGCCGTGCGCTTCGCCGCCAAGCTGGCGGGCAAGGGCTTCAAGCTCGAGCCCAAGACGGCCAAGCCCCTGGTGGAGTGCGAGCCGCTGCTGGCCGATGTGCCGCAAAGCCGCCTGTTCGATGAAATGCTCAAGCTGCTGCAGACCGGCCATGCGCTGGCTTCGGTGGAGCAATTGCGCGGCCTGGGCCTGGCGCGCGGCATCTACTCGCTGCTGGATGTGGTGGTCGAGCGTGCCGAGCAGCCCTTCGTGCAGGCCGCGCTGACCGATACCGATCGCCGTGTCGAGGAAGGCAAGCCCGTGGCGCCCAGCTTCCTGCTGGCCTGCGTGCTGTGGCATGACGTGAAGACCGGCTGGGAGCGCCGCCTGAACCAGCGCCAGCACCCGTTCCCCGCGCTGCAGGAATCCATCGACGAAGTGTTCGACCAGCGCATCGGCGATGTCTCGGGCCGCGGCAAGCTGGCCGCCGACATGCGCGAGATCTGGGTCATGCAGCCGCGCTTCGACAAGCGCACGGGCGCCACGCCGTTCAGCCTGGTGGCCCAGCCGCGCTTTCGCGCGGGTTTCGACTTCATGCGGCTGCGCGCCGATATCGGCGAGGTCGAGGAAAGCCTGGCCAGCTGGTGGCAGGAGTTCCAGAATGCCGACGACGCGCGCCGCGACGACCTGATCGCCCAGGCGCGCGACGAGCAGCGCGCCCGCCAGCGCAGCGCCGAACCCAAGGTGCACCGCGTGCCCAAGGTCCGCCAGCCGCGCGATGGCGTGAACCTGGCGGAAGGCGTGCAGCCTGAGGATACGCGG
>NZ_JTKZ01000953.1:0-1055 GCF_000799035.1 Delftia sp. ZNC0008 | reverse complement strand
GCCGGGCGCCTCGGGGTCGGGCCTGGCCAGGGGCATGCCGTGGTCCAGCAGGGCCTGGGCGCAGCCCAGCCAGTCGCCGCCGCCGGGTTCCGTGGATTCGGGCCGGTTCAGCGATGCCCAGCACAGGGTTCCTGCGCAGTTGTCGCCATAAGCGTGGCGTTCGGTCCACTGTGCGCCGTGCTCCAGCAGGAAGCGCGCCATGGCGGCATCGCCACGGAAAACGGCCTGGTTCAGTGCGGATGCATCCCAGTCGCCGCCGCGCGCAGCAATGGGCCAGCCCAGTTCCACCATGCAGCGCACGGCCTCCAAGCGGCCCAGGGCTGCCAGTTCGGGCAGCATGCGCAGCTGCTCGTGAGACAGTCCTTGCAGCAGACCCGGGTGGGACGCGAGAAGCCCTCCGGCCCGGGCCCGGTCGCCCATGGCGCAGGCGGCAACGAACTGTTCTTCGGGCGTGGCGGTTTCAGCGCCCGTGGCCTGTTCCAGCAGGACGGCCACGTCTGCCAGGCCAAAGCGCCGTGCCAGGCGGGCGGCGCCCAGGCCTTGCGGTGTGCGGGTGGCCGGGTCGGCTCCTGCATCCAGCAAGGCCTGCACGTGGGCGGGCGAGCGCAGCCGGCGTATGGCCCACAGCAGCGGGCGGCCCCATTCGCCCTGGCCGTTGTCCTCGTTCGGATCGGCGCCGTGGTCCAGCAGCAGGCGCAGGGCCTGCACATCGTCCATGTCCAGCACGCGGAACAGGGCATTGCTGCCCTCCACGCGCGCGCCCGCCTGCAGCAGCAGCCGCGTGCATTCGCGGCTGGCCGGCGTGCCTTCCAGAGAGTGGTAGAGCGATTCGCCGTCGTTGGGGTCGGCCCCGGCCTGCAGCAGCATCTGCGTCAGTTGCGCATCATGGTTCTGGCCTGCTGCGCCATAGAGTGCTGACAGCCGCTCGGTCTCGGAGGGCGCCTGCAGCGAGGCCGGCGGCCAGCGATTGCCCACGGTCTGCAGCGGGTCGGCTCCCGCGTCCAGCAGCCAGCGCGCGCAGGCGCGCAGCGGCTCGGCGAACTCGGGCAGACGCA
>NZ_JTKZ01000588.1:0-3025 GCF_000799035.1 Delftia sp. ZNC0008 | reverse complement strand
CCGCGTCAGGCTGGCGCGGTGGTCCAAGGGCCGCACGCCGGCCGCGCCGTCCACCTGCGTCAGGCGCTGTGAGAGTTCAGGCCCCAGATAGCGGTCCAGCGCCGCGCCCGACAGCAGCAGGCGCAACTGGCGCACGGTCTGCCCGGCCGCATAGCGGCGCTCGCCCTGGCTGCCGCGAAAGGCTGCCAGCGTGGTCTGCCCCGCGCCGAAGCGCAGTGCCGCACCCGTACGCGCCACAAAGCCCGATTGCCCGGCCAGCCCCAGCGTGATGACCAGGGTGCGGCCCTGGTCCGAGGCATCGGCCTGCACGCTGTCCTCCACCAGGTCGTGCAGCGGGCAGTAGTGCGAGCGCGCCAGCACGATGCCGTCGCCCAGCGTGAAGCGCTCCGCATGGCAGTCGCCCAGCTCGGCGGGCAGGGCATGCCGCGTCCAGCCCGGCGCACAGGGCTGGGGCAAGGCAAGCGAGGAAGGGATGCGGGAGGTCATGGGAGAGGAATGGATGCGCGCTTCGCATAGGAAATGCTCCGGCGCGCATACGTTTTCAAATGATAGCGATTCTCATCTTCCCTAGCATCGGTCTCCAACGAGATTCCCTTTTGGAGAGGACGAGAAAACCATGGCATTCCCCCTTCGCTGGCCGGCCGCGCTGGCCCTGGCCCCCTTCACGGTGGCGGCCCAGGGCCAGGCGCCCGAAGCCACCCTGCCCGAGATCACGGTCACGGTGAACAAGCAGGCCGAGAGCCTGGACGCCGTGCCCGCCAGCGTCTCCGTTTTCGACGGCGCGGCGCTGGAGGCGGCTGGCGTGCGCGGGCTGGACGCGCTGTCCGCCCAGGTGCCGGGCTTTGTGTTCCAGGCCTTCGGCCAGTCAGGCGTGCAGCCGCCCGTGATGCGGGGGCTGACGGCCAACTTCGTGTCGTTCTCCTCGTCCACGCTGCTGCTGGTCGATGGCGTGCCCACGCTGATGGCCCAGGGCTTCGAGCACAACCTGCAGGGCGTGGACCGCGTGGAAGTGCTGCGCGGCCCGCAATCGACGCTGTACGGCCGCAATGCCGAAGCGGGCGTGGTCAGCATCGTCACGCGCCAGCCCGGCGACACGCCCTATGCATCGATCAGCGCCGAGGCCGGCAACCACGGCCAGCGCGCGGGCAGCTTCGAGCTGGGCCGCGCGCTGGTGCCGGGCCAGCTCTATATCGGCCTGTCGGGCGAGTGGCGCGCGCAGGACGGTTTCATACGCCAGCAGGCGACGGGAGCGCGCGTGGACGACCGCGAGCGCGCCAGCGGCCGCCTGGCCCTGCGCTGGACGCCCACGGCCGAGACCGAGGCCACGCTGCGCTACGCCCAGCAGCGCTGGGACGACGGCGCCGCGCAATGGGGCAGCATTGCCGCGCCGCGCGCCACGGTGAACTCGGGCACGGACAGCTGGAACCGCTCGCGCGGGCAGACGCTGTCGCTCGATGTCTCGCACCGCTTTGCCTCGGGCCTGCGGCTGCGCTCCATCACCGCGCGCAATGTCTTCGACGACCGCGTGCTGCAGGACACGGACTTCCAGCGCGCCGACCTGCTCCATGTGCGGCGCGACTACCGCCTGGCCACGACCTCGCAGGAACTGCGCCTGGAGGGCGAGGCCGCAGGCCTGTGGAACGCGCGCTGGCTGGCCGGCCTGTACCTGGACCGCGACGACCATGACCTGCGCTACGAGCAAAAGCTGCCCGCCGCGCTGATGCGGCCCACGGCCGGACTCAAGGGCAGCACGGCGGCGCTGTTCACGCACTGGACCGTCCCGCTGTCCGAGCGCTGGACGCTGGCGGCCGGCGCGCGCGTGGAGCGCAACCGCGTGGAACTGGCCCCCGTGGGCGCGGCGGCGCGCAGCGACGACTGGTCGCGCTTGAGCCCCAAGCTCTCGCTGCAATACCAGTGGTCGCCCCAGGGCCAGGTCTACACCAGCCTCAGCGAGGGCTACCGCGCGGGCGGCTTCAACGTGTTCTCTCCGGCCATGGGCTATGCGGCCTACGAGCCAGAGACCGTGCGCGCCTGGGAGATCGGCACCAAGGGCCGGCTGCTGGGGCAGCGCCTGCGCTATGCGGCCTCGGTCTACACCCAGCAGGTGCGCGACATGCAGGTGCAGCAGATGGGCCTGCCGGGCGTGGTCTACATCACCAATGCGGCGCGGGCGCGCTCCACGGGTGCGGACTTCGAGCTGGACTATGTGTTCGGCGGCGGCTGGCAACTGCAGACCGCCCTGGGCCTGAACCGCACGCGCTTCGGCACGTTCCGCGACGGCGGCGCCGTCTACGACGGCCACCGCAACCCGTTTGCGCCCGACATGACGGCCCATGTGGCGCTGCGCTACGACGCGCCCGGCCGCTGGTGGGCGCAGGCCGCCGTGCAGGGCACGGGCAAGGTCTACCTGGACGCCGCCAACGCCTACCGCCGCCCCGGCTACGGGCTGCTCAACCTGTCGGCCGGCTATGCCCAGGGGTCCTGGGAAATCGCCGCCTACCTGCGCAACGCCGCCAACCGCCGCTACGACGCCGTGGGCTACCTCAACGGCCAGGTCGTGGTCTACAGCCCGCCGCGCGAGTTCGGCGTGCGGCTGACCTGGCGCATGTGACTCCCTTTCGTGAAAAGGACCTTCCGATGAATACACCCCGCTGTGAATCCCCTACCCACGCCCCCTCCCACGCCCTGCAGCCGCTGTGGGACCTGGCCGCCGCCCAGGTCCAGGCCGAGGCCCTGGTGCTGGCGCTCGAATCGGGGGCACTGGACCGGCTGGCCACGCCACAGACGCCGGCCGAGCTGGCCCAGGCCCAGGGCTGGAACGAGGCCAATACCTCCCATTGGCTGGAATTGCTGTGGAGCATGCGCCTGCTGCGGCGCGGCCAGCACGCGCCCGTGAGCTACCTGCTGGCCACCGATGCGCTGCGCTACCTGCACAGCGCATCGCCCGAGTCCTGCGGCGCGGCCTGGCTGTTCCGCCTGCGCTCGCTGCGCCACTCCGCCACGCTGCTGCGCGGCCTGGACGCGG
>NZ_JTKZ01000724.1:0-674 GCF_000799035.1 Delftia sp. ZNC0008 | reverse complement strand
CCCAGCACCAGGTCGCCCGGGTGGACGACCATGCCGTCGATGCTGACGGGCACGTGCAGCTCGCCGGGACCGTCCTTGTAGGGGCCACGGTGCGAGACGCCGCGCGCATACACGGGCAGTCCGTGCTGGCCGATGGTGTCGCTGTCGCGGATCAGCCCGTCGATGACGATGCCGGCCGCGCCGCGCGCCATCATCAGCGCCAGCATGATCTCGCCAATGATGGCGTTGGGCCCGGCGCCGCCCGCATCCACCACGATCACGTCGCCGGGGCCGCAGATGTCGATGGCCTGGTGCACCATGAGGTTGTCGCCGGGCCGCGTGCGCACGGTCAGCGCACGGCCCACCAGCGGCCCCTGGCGGCGATGGAAGGGCCGCAGCGCCGAGGTGCCCGTGGTGCGGCTCATGGCGTCGCTGACATTGGCGACCGGAAAGCCGCGATAGCGCTGCAGCAGCGCATCGCCAAGGGCGGCCTCGGGCCGGGCGTGGATATGGAATCCGGGAATCTTGCTCACTGCTGTGTCTCCGTCTGTGTCCGTGTCCGTGTCTGTGTCTGTTGTCTGTGTCGATACCGCTGTCTTGCCGCTCAGAACGCATCCCAGGCCTGCGCGTGGCGTGCAGCTGGTCACCTGCCGGCGCGAGGGCGATGATGCCGCCGCCTGGCAGGCCCTGGCGGG
>NZ_JTKZ01000263.1:0-328 GCF_000799035.1 Delftia sp. ZNC0008 | reverse complement strand
CAGGTCGGTGGTGATGACGGCCGGCAGGCTCAGGGCCAGGGTTTCCAGGCCGCCGTCCACTTCACGCGTGACATTCACCTTGTCGCCAGCGACTTCGACCTTGGAGGCGAAGGTGGCTTGCGGCAGGTCGGCCAGGGCCGCCAGCATCTGGCCGGTCTGGTTGGCGTCGTCGTCGATGGCCTGCTTGCCCAGGATGATCAGGCCGGGCTGCTCCTTGTCCACCAGGGCCTTGAGCAGCTTGGCGACGGCCAGGGGCTGCAGCTCCTCGGTGGTCTCCACCAGGATGCCGCGGTCGGCACCGATGGCCATGGCCGTGCGCAGGGTTTCC
>NZ_JTKZ01000411.1:0-1965 GCF_000799035.1 Delftia sp. ZNC0008 | reverse complement strand
CCGCGTCATCTGCTGGTACTGGAGCGCTCCTACAGCCCGGGCCACGGCTTTGGCGCGCGGCTGTACCGCATCGGCCTGCAAGCGCCCGATACGCTGGCCATGGACAGCTTCATACGCAACCCGCCGCAGATGGCAGCCAAGCAGCTGATTGCGGACCTGTCCACGGTTCAGCGCGGGCGGCTGGACAACATGGAGGCCATGTCCTGGGGCCCGCCGCTGCCCGATGGCACGCGCGTGCTGGTGTTCGCCAGCGACGACAACTTCAACCCGGCGCAGGCCAACCAGATCCTGGTCACCGCCTACCGGCCCTCGACGCCCTGCGCCCCCTGAAGGCGCTTCAGGGCGTGGCCTGCACCTGCTCCTGCGGCAGGTAGATGCGCGTCAGACCGCGCGCAATCGCCTCCACGATCTGCTCGCGCCGCAGGCCGATGTGCTCGGCCATCAGGCGTTCGCTGGCCTGGGCGTGGCGGTCGCTCAAGGCCTGCAGGATTTCCAGGTGCTCGTGCTGGGTGGAGGCGCGCCCCACGTTCTCCATGTCGATCCACCGGATGAAGCGAATGCGCTCGTTCAGGCTCACCAGCATGCGCCGCAGCTCGGCATTGCCGGCCATGTCGGCAATGCGCAGGTGAAAGCCCTCGTCCAGGTCTACCAACTGCCGCACCGGCGTGTCGGAGGCCACGCGCTGGCTCTGCTCCAGATAGGCCCGCGCCTCGTCGATCTGGGCATCGGTGGCGCGCTCCACGGCCAAGCGCACGCATTCGCGCTCCACGGCCACGCGGGCCTCGTACAGGTCCAGTGACTCCTTCACGTCCAGCTCGCGCCGCATGTAGCCGCGGCTGGCGGGCAGCAGAAAACCGTCGGCCACCAGCCGCGTCAGTGCCTCGCGCACGGGCGTGCGGCTCACGCCCAGGCGCAGCGCCAGTTCGCTCTCGCTCAGGCGCTCGCCCGGCTTGAATTCGTAGGAGATGGCCATGTCACGCAGCGTGCTGTAGACGCTGGAGCCCCGTTCGTGGCGGATGTTGGAGATTTTCATGGCGCCATTGTGCCCTCTGGCGCTTTGGATACTTTTAAGTATACTGAAATGGATTCTTAAAATCCCGTCACCCAACCTGCCTGGAGACTCCCGACATGACCACCGCTTTCAATGGCGCCGACGCCATGGTCCGCATGCTGCAGCTCAACGGCGTCAAGCACATCTTCGGCCTGTGCGGCGACACCAGCCTGCCCTTCTACGACGCCATGGCGCGGCTGGACCACGGCATGGACCACATCCTGACGCGGGACGAGCGCAGCGCCGGCTACATGGCCGACGCCTATGCGCGCGTCACCGGCAAGGTGGGCGTGTGCGAAGGCCCCAGCGGCGGCGGCGCCACCTACCTGCTGCCCGGCCTGGCCGAGGCCAACGAATCCTCGGTGCCCGTGCTGGGCATCACCTCGGACGTCTCCGTGGGCGCACGCGGCAAGTTCCCGCTGACCGAACTGGACCAGCAGGCGCTGTACAGGCCGCTGACCAAGTGGAATACCACCATCGACCGCGTGGACCAGATTCCGCACGCCGTGCGCAGCGCCTTTCGCGCCATGACCACGGGCCGGCCCGGCGCCACCCATATCTGCCTGCCCTATGACGTGCAAAAGCACACGCTGGATCCGGCCGATGTCTGGGCCCAGCCCGGCCATGACCGCTATCCCGCCTACCGGTCCGCGCCCGATCCGGCAGCCGTGGCCGAGGCGGCCGACCGCCTGGTGGCGGCACGCTCCCCCGTGCTGATCTGCGGCGGCGGCGTGCTCATCGCGGGCGCCGGCGCCGCACTGGATGCGCTGGCCACCCTGCTCAACGCGCCCGTGTGCTCCAGCGTCAGCGGCCAGGGCAGCCTGGCGGGCAGCCATCCGCTCAATGCCGGCGTGGTGGGCACCAATGGCGGCGTGGAGGCCACGCGCGCCGTGGTGGCGCAGGCGGACCTGGTG
>NZ_JTKZ01000278.1:37233-41602 GCF_000799035.1 Delftia sp. ZNC0008 | reverse complement strand
CGTTGCCGGCGGCGCCGCAGCGGCAGCTGCCGGACTGGCGGCCGCCTCGCTGGCCAGCCGCCCCCTGGACATGGAGGCGCACCGCGAAGGCCCTGCCACCCTGCCCATGGACCTGGACATGGACCTCAACATGGACCTGCCCGGCGGCCTGGCCGACGCCAGCCTGCCCGCGCAGCACGCCAGCCCGCTGCCCGCACCGGCCCCCATGCCCAGCGAACAGGACTTCGCTGCGCTGGAGCCCACGCTGCGCGCACCACTGGAGCCCATGCAGCCCGCAGCAAGCGAGGCGCCTCGCATGGATCCCCGCGTGGAGCCGCCTGCTGCATCGCTGGACATGGCCGGCTTCCAGCCCACGGCCCATGCCTCGCTGACGGATGCCCTGAACCACAGCAGCGCCATGAGCGACATGCAGCCGACCGAGATGCTGCCGCTGGACATGCCCGTCACACGGCAGGTCACGGACAGCTTCCCGGCCACCGAACCCTCGCCCCTGACCGGTTCCACCACGGACGACAGCCACGCCAGTACCGATCTGCTGTCGCTGGACGCCATGGAGTTCAACCTGGAAGACCTGGGCACCGAGGCGCCAGCCCAAGCGCCGGCAGCAGCGCATTCGGGCGGCGTGCTGGAAACGGCGGCCAAGGCCAAGCCGGAACCGGCCGAATCGCTGGAATTCGACCTGGGCAGCCTGTCCCTGGACCTGGGCAATGACACTCCCACGGCCGCAACGCCGCCTTCGGCGCCCGAGGACCCGCTGGCCACCAAGCTCGCCCTGGCCCAGGAATTCAATGCCATCGGCGACAGCGACGGAGCCCGTACACTCATCGAGGAAGTGATCTCCGAGGCCCACGGCGATCTCAAGGCCAAAGCCCAGCGCCTCCTTGCCGAGATAGACTGAAGCCCGACGGCGCCTGCCCAGGCGCCGCGTGCCGGTTTCGCGTGACAGGGTGGTACATGCCACCATGGAAAACTGACAACTTGATGCACACCCAACCCATGCCGGAGGCCTCGTAATGCGCGTAGCCCTCGGCGTCGCCTACAACGGCCAGCGCTACAGCGGCTGGCAAAGCCAGCTGTCTGGCAACACCATTCAAGACCATCTCGAAGCGGCCCTGGGCCGCTTTGCCGCTCAGGAGGTCCACACCCTCTGTGCGGGCCGCACCGATGCCGGAGTGCACGGCCTCATGCAGGTCGTCCACTTCGACACGCCGCTGGACAGGGCCCCGTTCTCCTGGGTCCGTGGCACCAACACCTTCCTGCCGCCGGACATCGCCGTGCAATGGGCCCAGCCCGTGCCCGACTCCTTCCATTCACGGGCCTGCGCCACAGCCAGGCGCTATGCCTATGTGCTGCTGCAGTCGCCCGTGCGGCCCAGCGTGGAGGCCGGGCGTGTGGGCTGGGTGTTCCATGCACTCAATGGTGACGCCATGCAGGCCGCCGCCCAGCACCTGCTGGGAGAGCACGATTTCAGCTCTTTCCGCGCATCGGGTTGCCAGGCCAAATCCCCCGTCAAGACACTGCACCGCCTGTCCATCACCCGCCGCATGGCAGGCGACGGCGCCCAGATGGCCGCGGCCAGCTCCATGCGTCCCGGGGATGCAGCCATGGAATGCTGCTACTGGCGATTCGAGTTCGAGGGCAGCGCCTTCCTCCACCACATGGTGCGCAACATCATGGGCTGCCTGCTCGCCGTAGGCCAGGGCACACACGCGCCGCAGTGGATGCAACAGGTGCTGGAGGCGCGCTCCCGCGATGCCGCCGCGCCCACCTTCTCGCCGGACGGCCTGTACTTCCTGGGTCCCGTATACGATCCTTCATGGGGCCTTCCTTCGCGCAGCCCGGCCTATGATTGGCTCCCGTGAACGAGCAGGCCTTCCCCCATTCTTCAGCCCCCATGCAGCGCACCCGAATCAAGATCTGCGGACTCACCCGCGAACAGGATGTGGACGCAGCCGTGGCCGCCGGCGCCGACGCCGTGGGCTTTGTTCTCTACGCCCCCAGCCCGCGCGCCGTGACGGTGCAGCGTGCCGCCGAGCTGGCGCGGCGCCTGCCGCCCTTCGTGACACCGGTGCTGCTGTTCGTCAATGAAAGCGCCGCCAACGTGATGGCCGCCTGTGCCGCCATCCCGGGCGCCTGCGTGCAGTTCCACGGCGACGAGTCGCCCGAGGACTGCCTTGCCGCCACATCGGGCGGCACCCGCGCCTTCCTGCGCGCCGCGCGCATTCCCCTTGGTCCCGATGCCGCGCGCTTCGACCTCGTAGAATATGCCCAGCGTTACTCGAAAGCCCAGGCCATACTGCTCGACGCCCATGTCGACGGCTATGGTGGTGGCGGAAAAGCATTCAATTGGTCACTCCTTCCACCAAACGTCGCCTCTCACCTCGTTTTGTCTGGTGGACTCACGCCTGCAAACGTGACCGATGGCATCTTGCAAGTGCGCCCGCGAGGACTCTCGCTGGCCGTTGATGTCAGTTCCGGCGTCGAGGCCGATGGTCCCGACGGCAAGCCCCTCAGGGGCATCAAGGACGCCGGCAAGATACACCGATTCATCGCCGCCGTGCGCGCGGCCGATGACCAACTTTTGCAGACAAGCCATGTTCGAATACCAGTACCCTGACGCATCTGGCCACTTTGGCCGCTTCGGCGGCAGCTTTGCCAGCGAAACCCTGACACACGCTCTGACCGAGCTGCGCGACGCATACGCCAAGTACCAGAACGACCCGGAATTCGTTGCCGAATTCCAGTCCGAGCTGGCCCATTTCGTCGGCCGCCCTTCGCCCGTCTACCACGCGGCACGCATGTCGCGCGAGATGGGCGGCGCGCAGATCTACCTCAAGCGCGAAGACCTCAACCACACGGGCGCGCACAAGATCAACAACGTGATCGGCCAGGCCATGCTCGCCCGGCGCATGGGCAAGCCCCGCATCATTGCCGAGACGGGCGCCGGCCAGCACGGCGTGGCCACGGCCACCATCTGCGCGCGCTACGGCCTCGAGTGCATCGTCTACATGGGCTCCGAGGACGTGAAGCGCCAAAGCCCCAACGTCTACCGCATGCGCCTGCTGGGCGCCACCGTGGTGCCGGTGGAATCGGGCAGCCGCACGCTCAAGGATGCGCTCAACGAGGCCATGCGCGACTGGGTGGCCAACGTGGACAACACCTTCTACATCATCGGCACCGTGGCCGGCCCCCACCCCTATCCCGCGATGGTGCGCGACTTCCAGAAGGTCATCGGCGAGGAATGCCTCACGCAGATGCCCGAGTTCCTGGGCGCCGACCGCCAGCCCGACGCCGTGGTCGCCTGCGTGGGTGGCGGCAGCAATGCTATGGGCATCTTCCACCCCTACATCCCGTTCGAGAACACGCGCCTGATCGGCGTGGAGGCTGCGGGCGAGGGCCTGGACAGCGGCAAGCACTCGGCCTCGCTGCAGCGCGGCAGCAGCGGCGTGCTGCACGGCAACCGCACCTTCATCCTGCAGGACGAGAACGGCCAGATCACCGAGACGCACAGCATCAGCGCCGGCCTTGACTATCCCGGCGTCGGCCCCGAGCACGCCTGGCTGCAGGAACTGGGCCGCGCCCAATACGTGGGCATCACGGACCAGGAGGCCTTGGACGCCTTCCACTACCTGTGCCGCACCGAAGGCATCATTCCCGCCCTGGAGTCCAGCCATGCCGTGGCCTATGCCATGCAACTGGCCAAGACCATGCGCGCCGACCAGTCCATCCTCGTGAACCTGTCCGGTCGCGGCGACAAGGACATCGGCACCGTGGCCGATCTCTCGGGCGCCGACTATTACGACCGTCCCTCCATGCGCGGGCTCACGGTCAAGGGAGGAGCAGCTCAATGAGCCGCATCACCACGACTTTCACCAAACTTCAGGAAGATGGCCGCAAGGCCCTGATCCCCTACATCACCGCGGGCTTCCCGTTCGCGGCCATCACGCCGTCGCTGATGCACGGCATGGTGGAGGCTGGCGCCGATGTGATCGAGCTGGGCGTGCCCTTCTCCGACCCCATGGCCGACGGCCCCACCATCCAGAAGGCTGGCGACCGTGCCATCGCCAACGGCGTGGGCCTGGTGCAGGTGCTGGCCTATGTGCGCGAGTTCCGCCAGAAGAACCAGACCACGCCCGTGGTGCTGATGGGCTATGCCAACCCGGTGGAGCGCTACGACCAGATCCACGGCAAGGACCGCTTCGTGGACGATGCGGCCGAAGCCGGCGTCGACGGCCTGCTCATCGTGGACTACCCGCCCGAGGAGTGCGAGGCATTCGCCGCGCAACTGCGCGCGCGCGACATGGACCTCATCTTCCTGCTGGCACCCACGTCCACCACCGAGCGCATGCAGCAGGTGGCGCGCGTGGCC
>NZ_JTKZ01000278.1:0-37223 GCF_000799035.1 Delftia sp. ZNC0008 | reverse complement strand
CGGCAGCCGTGGAAGCCATGCTGCCGCGCATCCGCGAGCACGTGAGCATTCCCGTGGGCGTGGGCTTCGGCATCCGCGACGCGGCCACGGCACAGGCCATCGGCCGCGTGGCCGATGCGGTGGTGATCGGCAGCCGCATCATCGAGATGCTGGACGGCCAACCCCACGAAAAGATCGTCCCCCTGACCATCGACTTCCTGCGCGGCGTGCGCAAGGCACTCGACGCGTAGGTCGCATAATGCAGCCCTTGCATGCGGCCCGGTGCCGCATGCCCTGCGCCTGAAAAGGAAACACCATGTCCTGGCTTGAAAAACTCCTGCCTGCCAAAATCCAGCAAACCAACCCTACGGATCGCCTCCAGCAGATCCCCGAAGGTCTGTGGATCAAGTGCCCGAGCTGCGAGACCGTGCTCTACAAGGCCGATCTGGAGAAAAACCAGAACGTCTGCCCCAGCTGCAGCCACCATCACCGCATCGGCGCGCGCGCCCGCCTGAACCATTTCCTGGATGCCGAAGGCCGCTATGAGATCGGCCAGGAAGTCATTCCTGTCGACGCCCTGAAGTTCAAGGACAGCCGCAAGTACCCCGAGCGCCTCAAGGAAGCGCTGGAGAACACCGGCGAGACCGATGCCCTGGTCGTCATGGGCGGCGCCATCAAGAGCGTCAACGTGGTCGCAGCCTGCTTCGAGTTCGAATTCATGGGCGGCTCCATGGGCTCCGTGGTCGGCGAGCGCTTCGTGCGTGGCGTCGAGACCGCCATCGAGCAGAAGGTCCCCTTCATCTGCTTCACCGCCACCGGCGGCGCGCGCATGCAGGAAGGCCTGCTGAGCCTGATGCAGATGGCCAAGGCCAATGCAGCGCTCACGCGCCTGGCCAAGAAGGGCCTGCCCTACGTCTCGGTGCTGACCGATCCCACCTTCGGCGGCGTCTCCGCCAGCTTTGCCTTCGTCGGCGATATCGTCATTGCCGAGCCCAAGACACTGGTCGGCTTCGCCGGCCCGCGCGTGATCGAGACCACCGTGCGCGTGAAGCTGCCCGAAGGCTTCCAGCGCGCCGAGTTCCTGCAGGACAAGGGCGCCGTGGACATGATCGTGGACCGCCGCGAGCTGCGCGACCGCATCGCCGCATCGCTTGCCATGCTGCAGCGCCTGCCGGCCGACGCTGTTCAGTAAAGCCTCGCGCAGACACAGAAAAGCCGCCGCAGGTGGGTGCCTGCGGCGGCTTTTTCACGTCCGGGAAACTGGGGAAATCAGGCCAGCAGCATCAGGCCCGAGCCCTGGATATAGCCCAGCACCATCAGCGCAATCTGCAGCAGCACCAGAGCCACCAGTGCCGACAGATCGATACCGCCGATCAGGGGCACGATGCGGCGAATAGGCCGCAGCATGGGCTCGGACAGGCGCTGCAGCACGCCGTACATCGGCGACTGCGGCTGCACCCACGACAAGATGACATAGATCAGCAGCACGCCCACCATGCCCGACAGCGCCACGCGCGCCAGGCCGCACAGGGCCAGCCACGGCAGGGCGAGCACATTGGACTGCCCGCCCATCAGCAGCCACAGCAGCACGAACTGCAGCATCTGCAGCAGGAAGGCCGCGATCAGGCTGGACATGTCCCAGCGCCCGGCCGGCTTGATGACGCGGCGCAGCGGCATCACGATCCAGTCGGACAGCGCAAACACCAGTTGGCCGACCGGGTTGCCGAAGGGAATGCGCTGGGCCTGCATGTACATGCGCAACAGGCAGACGCCGGTCAGCAGGCCAACGACCACGTCGAGCAAAAAGGAAACGATCTGAAAAAGCATGGCGTTGTAGGACTGCGAGAGGAAGATCGGACCACGGCCAGCCGGCCTTGGCACAGCATGGGATGATAGCTGCCGCATCCCGCCCATCACATGACCGCCCCTACCGCACTGCACTCCCTGCCGCTTTTCCCTCTGGGCAGCGTCCTTTTTCCCCAAGGCCTGCTGAGCCTTCGCGTCTTCGAGGTCCGCTACCTCGACATGATCCGCAAGTGCGAGCGCACGGGAGCCCCCTTCGGCGTGGTGGCATTGCAGGCCGGCAGCGAAGTGCGCAAGGCCGGTGCGGCCGCCGAGCAGTTGCATGCCGTGGGCACGCTGGCACGCATCGTCCAGCTGCAGCAGCCCCAGCCCGGCCTGCTGCACCTGCAGTGCGAGGGCACGCAGCGCTTTCGCATGCAGGATCACCGGCAGCTGCCCCACGGCCTGTGGGTGGCCGATGTGCAGTTGCTGCCTGCCGACACCGCCGTCCCCGTCCCCGATCACCTGCTCGCCACGGCCCAGGCCCTGGCCCAGGTGCTGATGCAGCTGCACGCACGATCCACCGACGCCGACCATGCCCGGCTGCCCAGCGCCGAACAGATGGGCGACTGCGGCTGGGTGGCCAACCGCTGGACCGAGCTGCTGCCCCTGCCCGTGTCCATCAAGCAGCAACTGATGGCCTTAGACAGCCCGCTGGTGCGGCTGGAGCTGGTGGCGGATGTGCTGGAACGCAGCGGCATAGGCAATTCGCAGGGGACGGCGCCCGGCCCCCCGCCCGCTGCGCACTGACGAATTGGCGGTCCTGCGGCGTCATACCGCAGCAAGGTCCGGCACATTGACGGCACCACGCACCGAAAGCGCGGCAAAAAACTTAAAATCGCGGATTCAGCCCGCCAGCTGCGGGGCCTGCCGGTGGCATTTGCTGCTGCCGCTGCATTTTCCAGCCCTTCCCGCCTGGCTTTTTTTCGGCTTTCCCCGATTTCCCCTCCGGCTTTTTTCCGGCCCCTCGGCGTTTTGCGCTGGCGCTCATTGTCATGACCGAACACAACACACCATCTGCAGCGGACCAGACCGCTCCCCAGGACGAAAACCAACTCATCGCCGAGCGCCGCGAAAAACTCAAGGCCCTGCGCGAACAGGTGCGTGAACAGGGCGGCGTGGCCTTCCCCAACGACTTCAAGCCGGCCGACCGCGCCGAGGCGCTGCAGCAGGCCCATGCCGACAAGAGCGCCGAGCAGTTGGACGCCGAATCCGTGCAGGTCAGCCTGGGCGGCCGCATGATGCTCAAGCGCGTCATGGGCAAGGCCAGCTTTGCCACCATCCAGGACGGATCGCTGGGCCCCACGCACGGCCGCATCCAGCTGTACATCACGCGCGACACCGTGGGCGAGGAGGTCTATGCGGCCTTCAAGCGCTGGGACCTGGGCGACATCCTGGGCGCCGAGGGCACGCTGATGAAGACCAAGACCGGCGAGCTGTCGGTCAAGGTGCAGACGCTGCGCCTGCTCACCAAGAGCCTGCGCCCCATGCCCGACAAGTTCCACGGCATGGCCGACCTGGAGCAGAAGGTACGCCAGCGCTATGTGGACCTGATGATGGACGAGCAGGCCCGCCGCCGCTTCATCGCGCGCAGCAAGGCCGTCTCGGGCATCCGCGAATTCATGGTGGAGCACGGCTTCCTGGAAGTGGAGACGCCCATGCTGCATCCCATTCCCGGCGGCGCCAACGCCAAGCCCTTCGTCACCCACCACAACGCGCTGGACCAGGAGATGTACCTGCGCATCGCGCCCGAGCTGTACCTCAAGCGCCTGGTGGTCGGCGGCTTCGAGCGCGTGTTCGAAATCAACCGCAACTTCCGCAACGAAGGCATCTCGGTGCGCCACAACCCCGAGTTCACCATGATGGAGTTCTACGCGGCCTACTGGAACTACCGCGACCTGATGGACTACACCGAGGCACTGGTGCGCGACGCCGCGCAAAAGGCCGTGGGCACGCTGCAGCTGACCTACGGCGGCAAGCCCGTGGACCTGTCCCAGCCCTTCCAGCGCCTGACCATTCCCGAGGCCATCGTCAAGTTCACCGAAGCCGGTGACAAGGTGGCCGACCGCGAATGGCTGACCAATGCCCTGCGCAAGCTGGGCATGACGGAAGAAAAGGACCGCCTGTCCACCCGTACCCTGGCCAGCCTGCAGGTGCTGTACTTCGAGGAAGTGGTCGAGGAAAAGCTCTGGCAGCCCACCTTCATCATGGAGCACCCCACCGAGATCTCGCCGCTGGCACGCGCCAATGACGAGCGCCCCGAAGTCACCGAGCGCTTCGAGCTGTACATCACGGGCCGTGAATTCGGCAACGGCTTCTCCGAGCTCAACGACGCCGAGGACCAGGCCGCGCGCTTCAACGCCCAGGTCCAGGCCAAGGACGGCGGCGACGACGAAGCCATGTACTTCGACCACGACTTCGTGCGTGCCCTCGAGTACGGCATGCCCCCCACGGGCGGCTGCGGCATCGGCATCGACCGCCTGATGATGCTGCTGACCGACAGCGCCAGCATCCGCGACGTGATCCTGTTCCCCGCCCTGCGCCGCGAACAGTAAACCCCCGGCATCCAGCGCCTGCGCGCATGGCCAACTGAAGCCGCCTGCGTTCCCTTGGGAGCCAGGCGGCTTTTCCCTATACTGGCTCGCCATGCAAATCCCCACCTACTGGGCGCAGGCGCGCCTGCGGCATGAAAGCCGCCCCACCCACGGCATCACCGTCCAGCGCTGGGGATGGTCCGATACCAGCCAGGAGGCTGCCCAGGCCCACGCCCAGGAGCGTGCCGCCAAGGCCCTGCAAGACGCCCGCAATGCGGCGCTGCCCCCAGGCGAGCCGCGCATGGAATGGAAGAACGAGTACGCGCTCGACGGCGTCACCACCCCCATACGCGAAGAAGTCCTGCAGCGCCGCGACGGCACGGTGATGACGCGCAACAGCTACGGCGCCCACTGCCTGAACACCGAGCGCGTGGCCATCGCCGATATCGACCTGCCCGAGCCGCCGAGCGCTGTGCGCTTTCCCGTCGTGACCCTGCTTTTGCTGGCTTCGGCCGCCACCTGGCTGGCCCGGCTGGCACCGCACAAGAACAATTCGAGGATGGTGGCCACAGCGCTGGTCGTGCTGCTGCTGTTCCTGGCCATGCGGCGCGTGCAGCGCTGGTGGGAGGCGCGGCAGGCGCGCCGGCGCGCGGCCACGGACTCGCCGTCCGCACGCGCCATGGAGCGCGTGCAGGCCTTCCACCAAAGCCATGCCGACTGGGGGCTGCGCGTCTATGAAACGCCCAAGGGCCTGCGTGTCATCGTCACGCATATCGATTTCGCACCCGACGACCCTGCCGTCACGCAGCTGTTCGACGCCTTGCAGGTGGACCCTCTCTATGCCCTGCTGTGCGAGCGCCAGCAGTGCTTTCGCGCCCGCGTATCGGGCAAGCCCTGGCGCATGGGCCTGACCGGACTGTCCACCTCGCTGCGCCGCTGGCCCCAGCCCGAGCAGACGCGGCAAGAGCGCCGCCAGTGGGCGCTTGCCTATGACGAAAAAGCCCAGGGCTTTGCAGCTTGCAGGCTGCTGCAGCAACTTGGCAACCCACGCCTGTGTGCGGCCGCCGACGCCTTCGTGCAATGGCACGACGAAGCCAGCCGGGCCCGCACGGACCTGCCCCTGGCCTGAAGAAAGCCGGGCATCCACAATCGCACACGAATACAACGACCGACTTACACTGGCGCCACCCCCATGCCGCGTACTGCGCAGCCCCCTGACCCATTTCTGGTCTCACAACCCTGAAGGCCATGCCCGCTGCCCCACCACCTTCGCCCACCGACAGCACCGACTCTCCCGCCATCGAGCCCACCGGAGCGCGCTTCGCCAAGCCGACGGACGAGGCATCGCCGTTTTGCGTGCTGGTCGTGGAAGACCAGGCCTCGGTGCGCACCAGCCTGGTCAGCGAGCTGCTGCACGCGGGCGTGACCCGCGTGCTGGAGGCTGCCGATGGCCCCAGCGCCCTGGTCCTGTTCCGCGAGCAGCGCCCCGACCTGGTGCTGCTGGACATCCGCCTGCCCGGCGAGGATGGCTACTGGGTCGCCCGCCAGCTGCGCGAGGCAGAGCCCGGCGAGTGGACGCCCGTCATCTTCCTGTCCGGCCTGGACAATGACCTGGATGTGTGGCGCGGCATCGAGGCCGGAGGCGACGACTACCTGGTCAAGCCCGTCAAGCCCATCGTGCTCGTGGCCAAGCTGCGCGCCATGCGCCGCCTGCTGGACATGCGCAGGCGCCTGGTATCGCTGTCGGCCGAGCTGCATGAGGCCAACCAGAAGCTCAACGAAATGGTCGAGCTCGACCAGCTCACGGGCCTGGTCAACCGCCGAGGCTTCGACCGCATCCTGCATGCCGAGATCGCCTCGGCCCGCCGCGAAGGCCAGCCGCTGACGCTGATGCTCTGCGACCTGGACCATTTCAAGCGCTACAACGACACCTATGGCCACGTGCATGGCGATGAATGCCTGAAACAGATCGGACGCCTGCTGCGCGAGGTCTGCGTACGCCCCCGTGACGTGGCGGCGCGCTATGGCGGCGAGGAATTCGCGCTCATCCTGCCGCGCACGCCACGCTCGGGCGCCATGACGTTTGCGCGCGCCGTGGGCCAGATGCTGCGCGTGCTGCGCATACGCCACCCCGACTCACCCCATGAATCGGGTCTCACGCTGTCGGGCGGCATCACCACCTGCGTCCCCGACGAATACACCAGCGCCGAAGCCATGCTCATGCGCGCCGACCAGGCACTGTACGCGGCCAAGGCGCAGGGGCGCGACCGCTTCTTCAGCTTCGAGATGCAGATGGACACGGTGGAGCAGCGCCGCACCTGACTGCCGGGCCTTGCGCCTGCGCTTACGATCGCAGCTCAATGCCGGGCGCGCGCGAGCTGCGCATCCGGGTCCCGAAAGCGGATTCCTGTTTCCTGAATGTTTGAAGTTATGCGTCGTTTTCAAGCGCACCTGCCCGCCTGGATGCAGGATTGGCTGGAGTTCATCATCCCCGGTGCCCAGATCCTGCTGATCATCGGTGCGGCCTGGCTGCTCAATCGCCTGGTTCGCCGGCTGATCGCACGCGCGGGCAGGCACTACGGCCTACCGCCGGAGCTGCTGGTGCCGCTGCGCGGCGTGTTCCGCTGGATTCTGATTGCCGCCACCGTGCCGCTGGTACTGGAGCGCCTGGGCGTCTCGGCCACCGTGCTGTGGACGGCCTTCACCGGCTTTGCCACCGTGGGCGCCGTGGCCTTCTTTGCGGCCTGGAGCGTGCTGTCCAACCTGTTCTGCGCCCTGCTCATCGTCATCGTCGGGCCCTTTCGCCTGGGCGACTACATCGAGGTGCTGGACACGGCCGAAAAGCCCGGTGCCAAGGGCCGCGTGATCGACATCAACATGCTCTACACCACCTTGCAGGACGCCCATGCGCCCGATGGCTCACCCAATCTGCTGCAGATCCCCAACTCGCTGATCTTCCAGCGCGTGGTCCGGCGCTGGAAGGGGGGCCTGGGCGCGGATGGCGAGCATGCCAGCCATGGCGAGGAGGAGCGCGCCATCCGGCTGACCACGCCGCATGATGCCCAGCCCTCGCAGCCTCCCATGCACACGACCAACTAAGGCCGGCACCCCATGAAAAAAGCCGCCGCCCGGCAAAGGGACGGCGGCTTTGTCATTGGGCAGCGCCTCAGGGCTTGCGCGGCCGGACCTTGCTGGCGGCCAGCTTGGCGTTGGTTCGCGCCTGCTCCACATCCTGGGCGCGCGCCAGGGCCACGCCCATGCGGCGCTTGACGAAGCTCTCTGGCTTGCCGAACAGGCGCAGGTCCGTGCCCGGCACGGCCAGGGCCTCGTCCACGCCGTCGAACACCAGGCCTTCGGCATCCTGCCCGCCATAGATCACGGCGCTGGCGCCGGGATTGCGCAGCGAGGCATCCACGGGCAGGCCCAGAATGGCGCGCGCATGCAACTCGAACTCGCTTTGCCACTGCGTGGCCAGCGTGACCAGCCCCGTGTCGTGCGGGCGCGGAGAGACTTCGCTGAACCAGACCTGCTCGCCCTTGACGAACAGCTCCACGCCAAACAGGCCCAGGCCGCCCAGGTCATCGGTCACCGCCTTGGCGATGTCGCGCGACTTCTGCAGCGCCGCCGGGTGCATGGGATGGGGCTGCCAGCTTTCCACATAGTCGCCGGACTGCTGGATGTGGCCGATGGGATCGCAGAAATGCGTCTGCACCTGGCCGTCCGCACCCTTGGCGCGCACCGTGAGCTGGGTGATTTCGTAGTCGAAGTCGATGAAGCCTTCGACGATCACACGGCCATGGCTCACGCGGCCGCCGGCCATGGCGTAGTCCCAGGCCTTGGCCACGTCGTCCGGGCCGTCCAGCTTGCTCTGGCCCTTGCCCGAGCTGCTCATCACGGGCTTGACCACGCAGGGGAAACCGATGGCGGGCTGGCCATCCGTGCCGTCGATGGCAGCCTGCAGTTCCTGCTGCGAATCACAGAAGCGGTAAGGGCTGGTGGCCAGGCCCAGCGTCTCGGCGGCCAGACGGCGAATGCCTTCGCGGTCCATGGTCAGGCGCGCGGCGCGGGCCGTGGGGATCACGGTGACCACGCCTGCCGCTTCCAGCTCTTCGAGCATGGGCGTGGCAATGGCCTCGATCTCGGGCACGACCAGGTGGGGTTTCTCGGCCTCGATCAAGGCCTTGAGCTGGGCCGGATCGCTCATGGTGATGGTGCGTGCGTGGTGGGCCACCTGCTGACCGGGCGCGTTCTCGTAGCGGTCCACGGCAATGGTTTCCACGCCCAGGCGCTGCAGCGCGATCAGCACTTCCTTGCCGAGTTCGCCGCTGCCCAGCAGCATGACTTTGGTGGCATGGGGGGAGTAAGGGGTTCCAAGGGTGGTCATCTGCGCGTCCGGTGAGCCAGGCAGAGCCTGGGCAAGATAAGAAAGAGAGGGAGGCAGGCCTGCACGGCCCGCAGCAGCCCCCGATCATAGGATGCCGACACAGGCGCCGCCTACAAACCCAGCGCCTGCGCGAGGTTGCACCGCGCCCGCGCCTCCAGCCGTTGCCCGAACCAGTCGGTGCAGTAGATGGCCTCGCGCTGCATGAAGCCCTGCAGCACCTCGCGGCGCTTGGCGCGGTACAGCGGCAAGGGCACCCATTCGTACTCGGCCCGCACCTGCAACTCGTACTCGGCAAACCGCAGAGGGTCGGCCGCGAGAATGCCCAGGTCGGCATCCACCAGCAGTTGGGCGTCGATCCCGGACGGCTGTGCCGCGTGGCAGGTCGCCATGATCAGGCCGTGCACGCGCCCGGCCACATCGGCAGGCAGACCCTGTTCACGCAGCACGGCGGCGGCCCAGTCGGCGCTGCGCGCCTCGTTGTCCTTGGCTTGCGTTTGGTAGACAGCGTCATGGAACCACAGCGCCAGTGCCACCTCGCCGGGGTGCTCGGCCAGAGACAGCGCCGGCTGCAACAAGGCCAGGGCCTCGCCCAAGTGCTGCAGCGTGTGGTAGTGGCGCTGGGGCTCGCTGTAGCTTTGCAGCAGCTCGGCCAGCACAGGCTGCGGTGCGCTGGCACCCAGTGCGGACCAGGCGCTATCCCAAGACGCCTGCCAGGTCTGCAGCGATGCATCGTTTGCGCTGGGCATTTCGGCCCCTGGTCCAGCCTGGGTCATCGCCTGCTCCTTGGGTCTTCAGAAGATGCCGGGTGCCAGAGCCCGCAACGGCGCACCCGCCGGTGACAGCAGCCAGGCCAGCAGGCCGCAGTTGATCCCCACGGTGATCCAGAATACCAACTGGAACGAGGCCTTGCTGGACTTGTGCCGCAGCAGCCCTTGCGCGAGCAGCGCGCCAGGCCAGCCGCCCAGCAGCGCCAGCAGGTGCAGGCGGCCTTCGCTGGTACGCCAGCGGTCGTGCACGGCGGCGGACTTGTCGAATCCGTAGACCATGAAGGTCACCAGGCTTGCCGCCGCATACAGGCCGACAAGTGCCCAGGGCATGCGGCCAATCCAGGCAACGGCCATCAGCACGCAGAAGAAGGCAGCGGCCAGCCCCACTGCCACCTGGCCTCGCACAGTTGACTGAGGCCGCGAGGACATGCCGGCACGGCGTCGCCGCGCAGGCTGCGGATGGCCGCTCCTGGACTCGCCAATGAAGGCGACATCCTGGGCGCGCCATTTCCCCTGGGCATTGCGGCCGGGTACGTAGCTGACGCGCTCGCCCCCCTCGGGCCTGCGGCGGCGATCGGTGAAGGACTTGATGTGGACAAAGACCGGCGCCCCGCCGCCATCGGGCTCGATGAAGCCGAAGCCCTGCTCGTCCTTCCAGCCGGTGATGCGCCCCTGTTGCCGCATGGCGGGCTCAGTGGCGGCCAGCGGCGGCCGGCGACGCAGCAGGCTTGCGGGGCTCGCCCAGGCAAATGCCTATGTCGCGCGCCATGGTGAGCAGGCCGTGGTCCAGCGGCACGGTGCGCTGGGTGTTGGCCACGCGGGAGATTTCCACGCTGCCGATTTCGCCACCCTGCAGCGTGACCATGCGGCCGAAGCGCCCCGACAGCACCAGCTGCGCCGCATGGTGGCCGTACTGGGTGGCCAGCACGCGGTCAAAGGGAGTGGGGTCGCCGCCGCGTTGCACATGGCCCAGCACCGTGGTGCGCACCTCGCTCCTGAGATGGGGCTGCAGGCGCTCGCGCAGCACATGGCCGACGCCGCCCAGGCGTACGGGGTCCGGGCTTTGCTCTATGCGCTCACGCACCGTGAGGCTGGCACCGCTTTCCTTGGCGCCCTCGCCGATGCAGATGATGGTGTAGCGCTGGCGCTGCTCGCGCATGCGGCAGAAATCCACGATGGCCTGCAGGTCGTAGTCGATCTCGGGCAGCAGGATGACGTCGGCCGCACCGGCAATGCCGGCCTCCAGCGCCAGCCATCCGGCATGGCGCCCCATGGTCTCGACGATCATCACGCGGTGGTGGCTGTTGGCTGTGCTCTCGATGCGGCGCAGCGCCTCGGTGGCCGTGGCCACGGCGGTGTCGAAGCCAAAGCTGCGCTCGCAATTGGCAATGTCGTTGTCGATGGTCTTGGGCACGCCCACGCAGGTCAGGCCCACCTGTTCGGCCAGGCCATGCGCCAGGCTCATGGTGCCGTCGCCGCCGATGGCCACCACCACGTCCAGGCCCAGTGCCCGGACATTGCGGCCCACATGCTCCAGCGTGGCCGCATCGCGCAGGGGGTTGGCGCTGTTGCTGGTGCCCAGGATGGTGCCGCCCACATGCAGGATGCCCGAGACCTCGTCCCAGCCCAGGGGCTTGACGCCGGGCGGGTCGAGCATCAGGCCCTCGAAGCCGTCGGCAATGCCCAGCACCTCGCACTGGCCGTGGTTGATCAGGGACTTGGTGACCGCACGGATCACCGCATTCAGGCCGGGGCAGTCGCCACCTCCGGTCAGCACGCCAACGCGCATGGGAAAACTCTCCTGTGAAAACACTTGGCGTGCGCGTCCTCCATGGCCCGCACAGCCTTTGCAAAGCCCGCCAGGCCTCAGCCGGCCAGCCGCTGCGCTCGTCAATCCATCAAGGCAGCAGGTCCAGCGCCTGGAGGTAGGCCGGCTGGCGCATGAGGTCGTCCCAGGGCTGGGGCACGGTCTCCGGCAGCAGGGCCAGGCGGCGCGATTCGCTGTCGGCATCGGGCTGCCAGCGGCCACTGCGCTGCGCGGCCTCCATGCCGGCCAGCAGCTCGTCCACATGCTCGCCCAGGCCCAGGCTCTGGTTGCACAGCAGCACCATGTCGCAGCCGGCCTCCAGCGCGGCCAGGGCTGCGTCGGTGTAGCCGATGAGTTGCCCGTCGATGCGGCGCGCGCCCTCCATGCTCAGGTCATCGCTGAAGATGGCGCCGTCGTAGCGCAGGCGGCTGCGCAGGATGTCCTTGAGCCACTTGGCGGAAAAACCGGCCGGGCGCCTGTCGACCTTGGGGTAGATCACATGGGCCGGCATCACGGCCGTGAGCACGCTGGACAGCCAGGGATAGGGCGCGGCGTCCTCGCCCAGGATGGCGGTGAGGCTGCGGCCATCGACCGGAATGTCCACATGCGAGTCGGCCTTGACGAAGCCGTGGCCGGGAAAGTGTTTGCCGCAGTTGCCCATGCCGGCCTGCAGCAGGCCGTGCATGAGGCTGCGGGCCAGCGCCGCCACCACGCGCGGGTCGCGGTGGAAGCTGCGGTCGCCGATGACGCTGCTGGCACCGTAGTCAAGGTCCAGCACCGGGGTGAAGCTGAAATCCACGCCGCAGGCGCGCAGTTCGGTGCCCAGCACGTAGCCGGCCGCCGTGGCGGCGTTCATGGCAGCCAGGGCGCCGCTGCCTTCGCGCTGCTTGCTGCCCTTGCCGTCGTCCATCCACATCTGGCCGAAGGCGCGCATGGGCGGCAGATGCGTGAATCCGTCGGCACGAAAACGCTGCACGCGCCCGCCCTCGTGGTCCACGCAGATCAGCAGGTCGGCTTTGACGCCCTTGATATCGGCGCACAGCTGCACCAGTTGCTCGCGGCTTTCCCAGTTGCGGGCGAAGAGGATGATGCCGCCGACCAGCGGATGCGCAAGACGCCGGCGGTCCGCGTCGGTGAGCGCCTTGCCGGCGATGTCGATGATCAGGGGTGCGTGCTCGGTCATGCTATGAATCCTGTGGAGTCAAAAAAGCCAGCGCTGCGCCGGCCGGGTGTCAGGCGCGGCGCTCGACCACGCAGAAGCTGGCCGCGTAGTCGCTCTCGTCGGTCACGGACAGGTGCACCTGCAGGTTGCGCGCCTCGAACCATTCCTTGAGCGCGCCGTGCAGCACGATGGCTGGCTGGCCACTGGGCAGCTTGACGACCTCGCAGCTACGCCAGGTCATGGGCATGACCATGCCCATGCCTATGGCCTTGGAAAAGGCCTCCTTGGCGGAAAAGCGCGTGGCGACGAAGCGGATGCCGCGCTCGGGCCAGCGCGCGCGGCGGGCTCGCCAGGTGGACAGTTCGCCTTCGGCCAGCACCTTCTCGGCGAAACGGTCGCCATGGCGCTCCAGGCTGGCGCGGATGCGGCGCACGTCGCAGATGTCGGTACCGATGCCGTAGATCATGGATTCGCTCCGCGAAAGCTTCAGGCGCGCGCCGCCATGCCCTGGTCTATGCACTGCTGGTAGGCGCGCACGGTTTGGGCGTAGCCCAGCTCCAGCGCGTCGGCGATCAGCGCATGGCCGATGGAGACTTCGAGCAGGCCCGGCACGCGCGCCACGAAGGCGGCCAGGTTGTCGCGGCTGAGGTCATGGCCGGCATTGATGCCCAGCCCGGCGTCCAGCGCAGCCTGGGCCGCCGCCGCGTAGGCCTGCAGTTGAACTTCCTGGTCTGCCGTGCCCCAGGCGGCCGCATAGGGCTCGGTGTACAGCTCGACCCGGTCGGCGCCCACGGCCCGCGCAGCGGCCATCTGTGCGGGAACCGGGTCCATGAACAGGCTGACGCGCACGCCGAGTTGGCGGCATTCGGCGATCAGCGGCTTCAGGCGCTCGGCATCCTGCGGGAAGTTCCAGCCATGGTCGCTGGTGAACTGGTCCTCGCTGTCGGGCACGAAGGTGGCCTGGTGCGGGCGCGTGGCCCGGATGAAGTCCATCAGGTTCTGCGTCGGGTTGCCCTCGATGTTGAACTCCGCCTGCGGCCAATGCTTCATCAGCGCATGCAGTTCATAGACATCTTCGCTGCGGATATGGCGCTGGTCGGGACGCGGATGGATGGTGATGCCCTGGGCACCGGCCTCCAGGCAGATGCGCGCGGCGCGCGTCACGCTGGGAATGCCCAGATGGCGCGTGTTGCGCAGCAGCGCAACCTTGTTGACATTGACCGACAGCGCCGTGCGCTGCGAAGCGTGGGAAAGATTCATAGCGATTGCAGATCCATCATCAGCTGGCGGGTGCGCAGCATGGGACTGCCGCAATGGTATTGCAGCAAGGCCCTCAGTTGGGGCTTGAGGGCCAGCGCCGCCTCGGGCTGGGCCACCACATGCAGTGTGGCGTTGAAGGCCTGCCGTGCCTGCAGCGCGCTCTCAATGGCCTGCCATTGCGCAGCGCCCAGCACGGCGCGCTCGCCCTGCAGCGCCGGGCGCAGGCCGCCTTCGGCCACCAGCACATAGCGACGCCCCTCGGCCAGCGGCGCCAGCGTGGCGCTTTCCTCATTCAAGGCAGGCAGATGGCCCAGTTCGCGCAGCAGCAGCAGCTCGAAGGTGCGCAGCACGGGCTCGATGGCATCGCCATGCTGGCCTGCCAGCACGCGCACCACACCGGCATAGATGTCGAACAGCGCCGCGTAGGGATCGTCGCGCGCCAGCAGGCGCATCAGCAGCTCGTTGAGGTACAGGCCCGACAGCAGGGCGTCACCCTGGGGCATGACATGCCCGCCCACCCACTCTGCGCCCTTGAGGGTATGGATCTCGCCATTGCCCTCGCCGCCCAGGCTGTAGCTCAGGCTCAGCGGCTGCAGCGGCAGCAGCACGGGGCGAAAGTTCGAGGTCGGCCGCTTGACGCCCTTGGCCGCCAGCGCCACGCGGCCCCGGTGACGCGTGAAGACCTCAAGGATCAGGCTGGACTCGCTCCAGTCGTAGCTGTGCAGGACGAAGGCCGGCTCGTCCGAGACACGCTTGGCGCTAGCCATGGACCCAGGGCCTTGCGGTAAGGGTGCTCACTCGTAGCCGAACGAACGCACGCGGGCTTCGTCGTCGGCCCAGCCGGAGCGGACCTTGACCCAGACTTCGAGGAAGACCTTGGCATCCATGAGCTTTTCCAGCTCCTGGCGCGCCTCGGTGCTGATGCGCTTGAGGCGCTCGCCCTTCTCTCCGATGATCATGGCCTTGTGGCCGTCGCGCTCGACCACGATGGTGGCCGCCACGCGGATGAAACGCTTGTGCTGCTTGCTGGCCTCTTCCTCGAACTTGTCGATGACCACCGTGGAGGTGTAGGGCAGCTCGTCGCCCGTGAATCGGAACAGCTTCTCGCGCACGGTCTCCGAGGCGAGGAACTTCTCGCTGCGGTCGGTCAGCTCGTCGGCGGCGTACATCCAGTCCTGCTCGGGCAGGTACTTCTCGCAGATACCGAACAGGCGCTCGATGTCTCCCTTGTTCTTGGCCGACATGGGCACGAACTCGGCGAACGGATGGCGCTCCTGCATGCCCTTGAGCCAGGGGGCGATCTCGGCACGGCGGCCCACGGTGTCCAGCTTGTTGGCAATCAGCAGCGTGGGGATGCCAGGCTTGAACAGCGACAGCACCTTGGCATCGGCCAGCGTGAACTGGCCGGCTTCCACGACGAACAGGATCAGGTCCACGTCGCCGATGGCGCCCATCACGGTCTTGTTGAGCGACTTGTTCAGTGCCGTGCTGTGCTTGGTCTGGAAACCCGGCGTATCGACAAAGATGAACTGCGTCGCAGCGCGCGTGCGAATGCCCGTGATGCGGTGGCGCGTGGTCTGCGCCTTGCGCGAGGTGATGCTGATCTTCTGGCCCACCAGCGCATTCATCAGCGTGGACTTGCCCACATTGGGCTTGCCGACGATGGCGATCAGGCCGCAGCGCTGCGGGCCGGTCGGCACCTCGGGTGCCGGGGTGTCATCAGCAGCGGATGCCGTGCGAGCTGCGCCAGCGCCGGGCTTGGCCGCAGCCAGCAGGGCGTCGAGTTCGGCGGCGGTCTGTGCCGGCGCCGGGGGTTTGTCTTGGTTCATGCGTGTCTTGCTTTCAATAGTTCCAGCATGGCTGTGGCAGCCGTCTGCTCGGCGGCCCTGCGCGAGGCACCCGTTCCCCGGGCCTGCAGTTGCAACTCGGCAATCGCGCAGGCCACCTCGAAGGTCTGGCGATGGGCGGCGCCCGTGGTGGCAACCACTTCGTACTGCGGCAGCTTCATGCGCCGCCCCTGCAGCCATTCCTGCAGGGCCGTCTTCGCATCCTTTTCGGCTGCGCGCATGTGGGGGTTGATGTCCACGCCCTCGAAGAGATGGTGTACCACCTTCTCGCCCGCAGCGTAGCCGGCGTCCAGATACACTGCGCCGATCAGGGCCTCGACCGCATCGGCCAGGATGGAGGGGCGTTGCTTGCCGCCCGACTTGGATTCGCCTTCGCCCAGGCGCAGCAGATCGGGCAACTGCAGCCTCAGCGCGATCTGGTGCAGCGTGCCTTCCTTGACCAGGTTGGCGCGCACGCGGGACAGATCGCCCTCGGGCATGGAACTGAGCCGCTGGTAGAGCAGGCTGGAAATGGCAAGATTCAGCACCGAGTCACCGAGGAATTCCAGGCGCTCGTTGTTGTCTGCCGAGAAACTGCGGTGCGTGACGGCACGCTGCAGCAATGCAGGCTCGGCAAATTGATGCTGCAGCCTCAGCTGCAGCGCATTCAGTAAGGGAGGCACCTATTGGGTCTGCTTCTTAAAACGGTAAGTCAGGTAGGCGGGGCCCACGAGATGGATCTCGCGCGAATATTCGAACCCCACCACCACACGGTCATTGATTTTGGTCACTTCGAGGTCCTCCCCCGTAATCGATTTGATGTCGTCGATCTGGGCTGAGCGATTGAAGCCGGCTTTAACGTCAGCCACGGAATTGCCTTCGCGGGCCGCCTTGTTGGCGGCCTTGACGATGGCCTGGTACTCCAGGAAGACCGGCACGGATTGTGCGCCCACGGCCACCACACCCACGCCCAGGGCAATCACAAACACCAGTCCCAGAAAGGACAGACCGCGCTGGCGCGAACGCCGGTTGTTCGATGTCAACATGCTTTTTCCTCCTCCGATGTGAATCCCTCGCGCATGCCTGGGGGCATCCGGCCCTCAGGCATGCATGTGATCAATGGAAGCCGCCGATGCGCTTGAAATCCCCGAAGTTCATCCAGACGAAGAAGGCCCGGCCAACGATGTTCTTGTCGGGCACAAAGCCCCAGTATCGGGAATCCAGCGAATTGTCGCGGTTGTCGCCCATCATGAAGTACTGGCCCTCGGGCACCTTGCAGGTGATGCCTTCGACGCTGTAGCGGCAGTTCTCGCGGAACTCGAAGCCGCTGGCACCCTGGATGAAGGCGGGCACGTCCTGGTTCACGATCATGCGGTGCGGCTTGTCGCCCAGCGACTCCTCGTACTGCTTGAAGTAGCGCATCGCGTCCTTGTCGAAGAAGTCCGGCAGTTCGCTGACCGGGACTTCCTTGCCATTGACCGTCAGCCGCTTGTTCAGATAGGAGATCTCGTCACCCGGCAGGCCCACCACGCGCTTGATGTAGTCCAGGCTGGGTTGCGGAGGATAGCGGAACACCACCACATCGCCGCGCTGCAGCGGCTGGCCCTGGGTGATCTTGGTGTTGATCACCGGCAGGCGCACGCCGTAGGTGAACTTGTTCACCAGGATCAGGTCGCCCACGAGCAGCGTGGGAATCATGGAGCCCGAGGGAATCTTGAACGGCTCGAACAGGAACGAGCGCAGGACAAAGACGATGGCGATCACGGGGAACAGGCCCGCGGTCCAGTCAAGCCACCAGGGCTGCATTAGGATGCGGCCCTTGGCCTCTTCCGACACCTCGATGTCGGTCTTGGCGATGCCCATGCGGTCGAGTTCTGCGCGGCGCGCCACGGCAGCCTCCTCGATGGCCACGGCGGCGCGGCGGCGGCGGGGCAGGAAATACAGCCGTTCGGCCACCCAGTACAGGCCAGTGACCACGGTGGCCAGGAACAGCAGCAACGCGAAGTTGCCCTCGATGAAGCCCGTGTACCAGGCGCCGATATAGCCCACGAAAGCCGCCAGCACGACGGCCGTAATCCATTGCATGGCTTGCATCAATCCTCCACTTGCAAGATGGCCAGGAAGGCCTCCTGAGGCACTTCCACCGAACCGATCTGCTTCATGCGCTTCTTGCCGGCCTTTTGCTTCTCCAGCAGCTTGCGCTTGCGGGTGATGTCGCCGCCATAGCACTTGGCCAGCACGTTCTTGCGCATGGCCTTGACGGTTTCCCGAGCAATGATGTTGGCCCCGATGGCGGCCTGGATGGCCACGTCGAACATCTGGCGGCTGATGATCTCGCGCATCTTCGCCACCACGGCCCGGCCGCGGTACGTGGCCTGGGAGCGGTGCACGATGATGGACAGCGCATCGACCTTCTCGCCGTTGAGCAGGATGTCCACCTTGACCACGTCGGAGGCGCGGTACTCCTTGAACTCGTAGTCCATGGAGGCATAGCCGCGCGAGACCGACTTGAGCTTGTCGAAGAAGTCCAGCACGATCTCGCCCAGCGGCATCTCATAGGTCAGCATCACCTGGCGACCGTGGTACTGCATGTTGATCTGCACGCCACGCTTCTGGTTGGCCAGCGTCATCACCGGGCCCACATAGTCCTGGGGCATGTACAGGTGGACGGTGACGATGGGCTCGCGCACCTCCTCGATACGGCCGGCATCGGGCATCTTGGACGGGTTCTCGACCTGGATGACCTCGCCATCGCCCTTGACCACTTCGTAGACCACGCTGGGCGCGGTGGTGATCAGGTCCTGGTCGAATTCGCGCTCCAGGCGCTCCTGCACGATTTCCATGTGCAGCAGGCCCAGGAAGCCGCAGCGAAAGCCGAAGCCCAGCGCCTGAGAGACTTCAGGCTCGAACTGCAGGGACGAATCGTTGAGCTGCAGCTTTTCCAGCGCATCGCGCAGCTGGTCATATTCGCTGGCTTCGGTGGGGTACAGACCCGCGAACACCTGGGGCTTGATTTCCTTGAAGCCGGGCAGGGCCTCGGTGGCAGGGCCCAGATTGTTGGGAAGCTTCTTTTCCAGCGTGATGGTGTCGCCCACCTTGGCTGCCTTGAGCTCCTTGATGCCGGCGATGATGTAACCCACCTCGCCGGCGCGCAGCGCGTCGCGCGGCACGTCGGCCGGAGTGAACACGCCCAGGTTGTTGGCTTCGTAGGCAGCGCCCGAAGCCATCATCTTGAAGCGCTCGCCACGCTTGAGTTCACCATCGACCACGCGCACCAGCATCACGACGCCCACGTAAGTGTCGAACCAGCTGTCGATGATCATGGCGCGCAGTTGGCCATTGGGATTGCCCTTGGGCGGCGGCACCTTGGCAACCACGGCCTCCAGGATCTCGTCGATGCCCATGCCGGTCTTGGCCGAGCAGGGAATGGCATCGCTGGCATCGATGCCGATGACGTCCTCGATCTCTGCCTTGGCGTTGTCGGGGTCAGCCTGCGGCAGATCCATCTTGTTGAGAACGGCCGTCACTTCCACGCCGAGATCCAGCGCGGTATAGCAGTTGGCCACGGTCTGTGCCTCTACGCCCTGAGAGGCGTCCACCACCAGCAGCGCTCCCTCGCAGGCCGACAGGGAACGCGAGACTTCGTACGAGAAGTCCACGTGGCCGGGCGTGTCGATGAGGTTGAGGTTGTAGACCTGACCATCCTTGGCCTTGTACTGCAGGGCAGCCGTCTGCGCCTTGATGGTGATGCCGCGCTCTTTCTCGATATCCATCGAGTCCAGCACCTGGGCTTCCATGTCACGGTCAGCCAGGCCTCCGCAACGCTGGATCAGGCGGTCGGCCAGCGTCGACTTGCCATGGTCGATGTGCGCAATGATGGAAAAATTTCTGATGTGGTTCATCAACGAGAAGGACTGCTAGTGAAAGTGGAAAACGACAGGGTCGGCGCGCAAGAAAAAAGGGCGCGTCCATGAACGACGCGCCCCGAACCAACAATCTCTGGCAACTGCGATAGTTGGGACTTTATTGTAGGCAAAAAGGGCTGGAAACCAAGCCCTGACAAGGCCTGCAAAGCTCCGGGCTTGATCTGTCACAATTATTTATCAACAGTTTATCAACAGACCCGACAAGCCATTTCTAGCCCGTCGATCACCGGATAGTGCGGTGCTTTTGCACCGCAACAATCCTCTTTGAAAACAGGTTTCTGACGCCTTGAGCCGTCACGCTTTGGTGGGGCATTTTACCCAATGCCCCAAGGGGCATGGGCAGGCCTTGATCCGGATTCCGAGGGTATTCCCCAGGACCCCGAAAAACCGGCCTGCCCCAGCCCCTCAACGGGCAGGACGGATGAGCACGTACTGTGCCCATTCGCCGCGGCGCACCAGAAGGTTCACCGGCTTGCTCTTGTCCACCTTGGCCAGCGTGGCCTCGAAGCTCTTGAGCCCCGTGATCTCGACATTGGCCAGTTGCAGGATCACATCACCTTCGCGCAGGCCTGCGCGTGCTGCCGCCTCGACAGCGGCCGTCACGCGGACACCGCCCTTGATGCCCAATTCCCTTTTCTGGGCATCCGTGAGTTCGGCCAGCGTCAGGCCCAGCGACTGAGAGACCAGGGTGCTGCCCTTGCCTGCAGCCTTTGCCTGGGGAGCGCCATCGGGCTCGACTTCGGCGATCACCATGGTCAGATCCTTGGCGGCTCCGCGGCGGAATACCGTGATGGTGCTGCGCGTTCCGGGCTTGGTATTGCCCACCAGACGCGGCAGGTCGGCGACCTTCTCAATGGCCTTCCCATCGAACTTGATGATCACGTCACCCGCCTCGACGCCGGCCTTGGCGGCTGGGGAATCGGGTTCCACGGCAGAGACCAGCGCACCCTGAGCCTTGCCCAGGCCGATGGATTCGGCAATGTCCTTGGTGACCTGCCCGATTTGCACGCCGATGCGCCCTCGCGTGACCTTGCCGGTGGCGCGCAGCTGGTCGCTGACGCGCACGGCCTCGTCGATCGGAATCGCGAAGCTGATCCCCATGAAACCGCCGGAACGCGAATAGATCTGGCTGTTGATGCCCACGACCTCGCCGCGCATGTTCAGCAACGGGCCGCCCGAGTTGCCGGGATTGATGGCCACATCGGTCTGGATGAAGGGCAGATAGTCTCCCGTGTCGCGCTGCTTGGCGCTGACGATGCCTGCGGTGACCGAGTTGTCGAGGCCGAAGGGCGATCCGATGGCCATCACCCACTCACCGACCTTGAGACGGTTCACGTCGCCGATCTTCACGGCGGGCAGTCCGGTGGCATCGATCTTGACCACAGCCACGTCGGTGCGCTTGTCGCTGCCCACGATCTTGGCCTTGAACTCACGCTTGTCGGTCAGCGTGACGATGACCTCGTCAGCACCTTCGACCACGTGGGCATTGGTCATCACAAAGCCGTCCGCCGTCAGGATGAAGCCCGACCCCACGCCACGCGGCTGTTCCTCGTCAGGCTGTGAACGCGGCTGGGGGCGTTGGCGCGGCACATTGGGCACGGGCAGGCCGAAGCGGCGGAAGAACTCGAGCATGTCCTCATCCATGCCCAGCGCCTCGGCAGAGTTGGCCGACGCCTTCTCCAACGTGCGGATGTTGACCACGGAAGGCCCTACCTGCTCGACCAGGTCGGTGAAGTCCGGCAGACCCCGCACCACGGCACCGCTTTGCGCATGAGCGGCACTCACCGGCACCAGCATTGAGGCGCTGCCAGCAGCCAGCGCCAGAACGCCTGCCAGTGTGCAGGACTGCAGCGTCTTCCATCGAACTGTGGTCATGGTGATCCTTTCCTTCTCAATCATTGTGTTGCCCCCGTGCCCATTGCGCCCGGGCGGCCTGTTCAGATACGCGGTGCCGACTTGCATCTCGGACGAACGCCACATTCTGGCGCAGTCCCGGCATTCACCGGCCAGACGATGGCTCAGAAGCCTGAAAGACGCTGTTAGTTCCCGAATCGGCAGCATGCATGCGGCGCGAACCGCCGTGCATGGGCCACAAATGACTGCACCCGCGTCCATTTCAATGCCGAACGGCTGGACGCGGGTGCAAAAGAAGGCAGGAGAGCCATGCTC
Source organism: Delftia sp. ZNC0008 (assembly GCF_000799035.1). Lineage (NCBI taxonomy): Bacteria > Pseudomonadati > Pseudomonadota > Betaproteobacteria > Burkholderiales > Comamonadaceae > Delftia > Delftia sp. ZNC0008. The sequence continues at coordinate 15,567 of NZ_JTKZ01000278.1, read as the reverse complement.
TCCTGCGGGATTCAGCGCTGGTTCGCGCGCGGTGCCGAGGCGAAGTTGGCATTGCGCAGGAAGCTGGCCGGCATCTGCAACGTGGCCGGACCACTGTATTGCGGATGGGAGGCCAGCAGCGCATCCAGGCGCGGATCACGCAGCATGACGCTTTGGCCGTAAGGGCCTGCCACAGCCACCACCGAAGAGGATTGGGCCGTATCTCCGAGAGGGAAGTCCTGGGCATTTCCAGCGACAGCAGCCGCTGCAGGCGCCCCCGTTTCCAGGGCGGCCAATGCCCGGCCCGGCGCCGCACCGGGGCCTGCAGGCGCGCCGAGCATCACGCTCCAGCCAATGGCAGCCACGGCCGCCACGGAAGCAAAACCCGCAGCCATCTTCCAGCGGAATACCGACGCATTGGCTGCATCGTGCAGCGGCGCGCCATTGACGACGGCCCTGCCGTGCGCCGGGCGCGCGACCTGCTCCAGCTCGTCTGCGGCGACGGGAACCAGGGGGCGGCGCGGCTCGTTGGCCAACTGGGAGCGGATTCCGGAAAGCAGATCGTGCCGGCTGTGGTGCGCCAGCTCAGGGGAGCGCAGCACATCGCCCACCAGGTGGTACATGCGCCATTCCTGCTGGCCTGCATCGCTTTGCGCATAGGCCAGCGCGGCCTGCAGCTCCGCGGCAGAAAGTTCGCCATCAGCCAATGCCGACAATTGTTCGCGCTTCGTCAGATAGTCATTCATGATCAATCACCTGCCTGTCTGCTCTGAGACCCTGTACCCAAAAAATGCGCCACCCGATGGCCATCACCCGTTGCTACCACCGCTTGCCAGACTGGCGCTCCAGCAAAGGCTTGACTCTCGCTGAAATCGCTTCGCGTGCACGGAAGATGCGTGAACGCACGGTGCCTATGGGACAACCCATGGCGCTCGAGATTTCCTCGTAGCTCAGGCCTTCGATTTCCCGCAACGTGACGGCTTGACGGAGATCTTCGGGCAAGGCCTCCATGGCGGCGTTGACTGCCTGGGCAATCTCCTGGGCCGCCAGGATCGTTTCGGGTGTTTCTTCGGTGGTTAGTTCCTGGCTGAGCCGGGAAGTTTCATCATCGTCATCCCCGTTGTGTAACGCGCTTTCGGTGATCAGCGGCGAGCGCTTCATGTCCAGCAGCGCCTTCTTGGCAGTATTCACGGCGATGCGATACAGCCAGGTGTAGAACTGGGCATCACCCCGGAACTGGTGCAGCGCCCGATAGGCCCGGATGAAGGTTTCCTGCGCAATGTCAGGCACCAGGTCCACGTCGCGCACCATGCGGCCAATGAGGCGCTCGATGCGGCGCTGGTACTTGATGACCAGCAGCTCGAAGGCCCGCATGTCTCCTGCGTTGGTGCGCTCGACCAGAGCCAGGTCGCTGTCGGCAGAAGAAGGCGGGAATTCGGGAGGCGTCATGAAATCGGTGAAGACGGGCCGTGGCGGCCCTGGCGCAGTCACTGCGCGCGTTCTGTAGGTCTGGGCGGGAAATATACAGCACGCCGCAAATCACCCCAGGTTTCAGGACTCTGCCTGTAAGACAGCAGCAGCCAGCGGGAACTTCGCCAGCGCAAAGACCCCGTCGAAACGGGTCGGGCCTGCGCCCATAGCCATTGACCACCGTCAGCGCGCACCTGCAGCAGCACCGGCTGCGCATCGTGGGCAGCGGCTGCCTCACCAAGCCACCACTGCGCGCCATCCCATGCAACAAAGCCTCTGCCCAGGGCGCGCCATCCATGCCACATGCCTGCAGCTGCAACCAGAGAACCCGTGACAGCCACGACGGCAGGCCCCCATCCGGACTGTAGATCAAGCGCCCACGCCAGCAAAAGCATGGCCGCCAGCAGCCAAAGCGCGCACAGGCATGCGACCGACCCACGCGGTGGATTCAGCGGATGGCGGACTGCGGGCGGGGCATGGCGTGACATCATGCCTGCAGTGTCGCAAAACCGCAGCGTGTCTGACATGCATCCCACCCCTGCCGGACGCGCCCTGACCCATGGGAGAAATAAAAAAGCCCGCTCCCTTGCGGGGCGGGCTTTTCATGGTGAGGCGTGCAGGCCTCAGATTCGCTTGAACACCAGCGTTCCGTTGGTGCCGCCGAACCCGAAGTTGTTTTTCACTGCCACTTCGATCTTCGCATCCCGTGCCGTGTTGGCGCAGTAGTCGAGATCGCACTCGGGATCCTGGTTGTCCAGATTGATGGTCGGGGGAATCTTCTGCTCGTGCAATGCCAGCACGGTGAAGACGCTCTCGATGCCGCCAGCGCCACCCAGCAGGTGACCGGTCATGGACTTGGTCGAGCTGACAACGATTTTCTTGGCGTGATCGCCCAGAGCCGCCTTGATGGCATTGGTCTCGTTGAGGTCGCCCAGCGGCGTGGATGTGCCGTGCGCATTCAGATAATCGATCTGGTCGGCGTTGATGCCGGCGTTGCGCAGAGCTGACAGCATGGCGCGGCGCGGGCCGTCCATGTTGGGCGCCGTCATGTGGCCGGCATCGGCACTCATGCCGTAGCCGCACAGTTCAGCATAGATCTTGGCACCGCGGGCCTTGGCATGCTCGTACTCTTCCAGCACCAGCACGCCTGCACCTTCGCCCAGCACAAAGCCGTCGCGGTCCTTGTCCCAGGGACGCGAGGCGGCCTTGGGATCATCATTGCGCGTGGACAGTGCGCGCATGGCGGCAAAGCCGCCGACGCCCAGCGGGGAGACCGTGGCTTCCGTGCCACCAGCCACCACCACATCGGCATCGCCGTATTCGATCATGCGTCCTGCTTCGCCTATGCAGTGCAGCCCGGTCGTGCAGGCAGTCACCACGGCGAGATTCGGCCCCTTGAAGCCAAACCGCATGGACACATGGCCAGCCACCATGTTGATGATGGAGGCAGGCACGAAGAACGGCGTGATGCGGCGCGGTCCGCGCGCAGCCAGTTCTGCGTGGGTGTTCTCGATCAGCGGCAAGCCGCCGATGCCCGAACCGATCACACAGCCGATGCGCGTAGCCAGATCATCCGACAAGGCCTCGCCCGTGGGCAGACCTGAGTCCTGCACGGCTTGCGCCGCAGCAGCGATGCCGTAATGGATGAAGGTGTCCATGGAGCGCGCATCCTTGGCGCTCATGTACGACTCCACATCGAATCCCTTGACCTCGCCCGCAATCTTGCAGGCAAAGTTCGAGGCATCGAACTTGGTGATGAGGTCAATGCCGGACTGGCCGGCCAAAAGATTGGCCCAGGCGTCGCCCACCGTGTTACCCACGGGGGAGATGCAACCCAGGCCGGTCACGACAACGCGACGACGGCTCATGCGTAAAACCTTCTGCTGATCGCTCGGGTCAGGGCCCTGTCAGGCCTTCTGGTGGGTGTTGGCGTAGTCGATGGCGTTTTGCACCGTCGTGATCTTTTCCGCGTCTTCGTCGGGGATCTCGATGCCGAATTCATCTTCCAGGGCCATCACCAGCTCCACCGTGTCCAGGGAGTCAGCACCCAGATCAGCCACGAAGGCCTTTTCGTTGGTGACTTGAGACTCTTCAACGCCGAGTTGTTCGGCAATGATTTTTTTGACACGTGCTTCGATATCGCTCATGGTTTCCCTCTGGGGGTTGTGAATGAACCCGCGATTCTAGCCGTTTCGGACCTTACGCCCTCTTCAGCCGGCCGTCGCGAGGAAACGGCCTCTTCGGTTGCAAGCAACGGCGGCTTCTGGCAGGGATCTGCCCGCAGCCGCCGCAGCGCTTACATGTACATGCCGCCGTTGACGTGCAATTCCTGGCCGGTGACGTAGCCTGCGCCCGCCGATGCGAGATAGGCCACGGCATGGGCGATGTCGCTGGGCTGGCCCAGATCACCCATGGCGATCTGCGATTTCAGGGCATTTTTCTGCTCTTCAGGCAGCTCCGCCGTCATGTCGGTGGCGATGAAGCCCGGAGCCACGCAATTGACCGTGATGCCGCGGCTGCCCAGTTCACGGGCCAGCGCACGCGTCATGCCGGCAACGCCGGCCTTGGCAGCTGCATAGTTGGCTTGACCGGGGTTTCCGGAGGCACCAACGACGCTGGTGATGTTGATGATGCGTCCGAAGCGCTGCTTCATCATGGGCCGAATGGCCGTACGGCTGACTCGGAAAACCGCCTTGAGATTGGTGTCGATCACCGCATCCCAGTCATCGTCCTTCATGCGCATGGCCAGGGTGTCGCGTGTGATGCCGGCATTGTTGACCAGCACATGCAGGCCACCGTCATTCTTGACGATGCTGTCGATCAGGGCATCGACGGCGGTCACGTCCGTGACATTGAGGTTCACGCCACGGCAGCCTTCATGGGCCGACAGGGCCTGGCTGATCTTCTCGGCACCACCATCGGTGGTGGCCGTGCCGATCACGCGGTAGCCGCGTGCTGCCAGCTCCTGGGCAATGGCGGCACCGATGCCGCGCGAGGCACCCGTCACCAGGGCAACCTGGGGCTTGTTCTGGTTGTCAGTCATGCGAGGGATTCTTTCACGTCGGCCAGCGTGGCCGGGTCATAGAGGGCAGCGGCCGTCAGGTCCGCGTCAATCCGCTTGGTCAGGCCCATCAGCACCTTGCCGGGACCGCACTCGATGAGGTGGACGACGCCGCGGGCCTTCATGGCCTGAACGCATTCCACCCAGCGCACCGGACCGAAGGCCTGGCGATACAGCGCATCGCGAATGGCGTCGGCATCCTGCTGCACTGTCACGTCGATGTTGTTGAGCACTGGGATGCGCGGTGCAGCCAGCACGGTGGCAGCCAGCGCCGCCTTGAGCTTTTCGGCCGCAGGCTTCATCAGGCTGGAATGGAAAGGCGCCGACACCGGCAACGGCAGCGCACGTTTGGCGCCTGCGGCCTTGAGGGCCTCGCAGGCCTTCTCGACAGCCGCCTTGCTGCCGGCAATCACGGTCTGCGAGGGGTCGTTGAAATTCACGGCCTCGACGACTTCCGCACCACCCAATGCCGCCGTGACTTCTGCGCAGCCTGCGCGCACCTTGTCGGCATCCAGCCCCAGGATGGCAGCCATGGCACCGGTTCCCACGGGAACGGCCTCCTGCATGGCAGCCGCGCGCAGCCGCACCAGCGGCGCAGCCTGGGCCAGGGTCAGCACACCTGACGCGACCAGGGCCGAGTACTCACCCAGCGAGTGGCCCGCCACAACGTCGGGCAGCGCGCCGCCTTCGGCCTGCCAGACGCGCCAGGCAGCCACACCGGCCACCAGCATCACAGGCTGGGTATTGGTGGTGAGCGCCAGAGCTTCCTTCGGCCCCTGCTGGATCAGCTGGCCGATGTTTTCGCCGAGGGCATCGGAGGCTTCGACCAAGGTCTGGGCCACGACGGGATGGTCACCCCATCCGTCGAGCATGCCCACCGATTGCGAACCCTGACCAGGAAAGACGAATGCAAACTTCTTCATGATTTTCAAAAATAAAGGCCGCGCCATGGGCGCCTGCCCTCAGGCAGGCATCCCGCATCACATCTTGAGAAGTACCGCACCCCAGGTGAAGCCGCCGCCAACACCTTCCAGCAGCACGGTCTGACCGGGCTTGACCTGGCCACTGCGCACGCCGTGGTCCAGCGCCAGGGGGATCGAGGCAGCCGACGTGTTGCCATGCTGGTCCACCGTCACCACCACCTTGTCCATGGACAGCTTGAGCTTGCGCGCCGTGCTTTGCATGATGCGGATGTTGGCCTGATGGGGGATCAGCCAGTCGATGTCGGCATCGGTGAGCCCTGCCTTGTCCAGCGTGGCGCGAGCGGCCTTCTCCAGCACGCCGACCGCCAGCTTGAACACGGCCTGCCCATCCATCTTCAGCAGCGGATCACCGAGGATCTGGCCACCGGAGACATTGCCTGGCACGCACAGGATGCCGACATGCTTGCCGTCGGCATGCAGGTCGGAAGCCAGGATGCCTGGCTGCTCGGACGCCTCCAGCACCACGGCTCCGGCACCGTCACCGAACAGCACGCAGGTCGTCCGGTCGTTGAAGTCCAGGATGCGGCTGAATACTTCGGAGCCCACCACCAGCGCGCGGCTCGCAGCGCCGGACTGGATCATGGCGTCGGCCACGGTGAGGGCGTAGACAAAGCCGCTGCATACGGCTTGCACATCAAAGGCCGCACAGCCATTGGCGCCGAGCTTGTTTTGCAGGATGCATGCCGTGGATGGGAAGACCATGTCCGGCGTCGATGTGGCGACGATGATCAGATCGATATCCTGCGGCTGGCAGCCGGCGGCTTCCAGCGCCTTCTTCGATGCCTCCAAGGCCAGATCGCTGCTGGCCACTTCTGGCGCGGCAAAGTGTCGGGCATGGATGCCGGTGCGCTCGACGATCCACTCGTCCGAGGTCTCGATGCCGCGCTGGGCCAGTTCGGCTGCCAGATCGTGATTGGTGAGTCGGCGGGGTGGCAGGTAACTGCCCGTGCCGGTGATGCGTGCGTAGCGTCTCATCTGTATTAGGGCGCCGACGGTCCCGATTCCGACTGCGCAGCCAGCAACAGAGGCAGGGCTGCGGAGATACGGGTACGGACACGGTCGAGCAGGTTGTTGCGGGCCGCATCATACGCGCGCTTCAGCGCGTGCTCGAAAGCCAAGGCATCGGCCGATCCATGGCTTTTGAAGACCAACCCGCGAAGGCCCAGCAGCGCCGCGCCGTTGTAGCGGCGATGATCCACGCGCCTCATCAAAGCAGTTAGCACCGGATAGGCAACGATGGCTGCCATTTTGGTGAAGATGTTGCGCTTGAACTCCTGCTTGAGGGCATTGGAGATCATGGACGCCACGCCCTCGGAAGACTTGAGAGCCACGTTGCCCACAAAGCCATCACAGACCACGACCTGGGTCGTGCCCTTGAAGATGTCGTTGCCTTCGACGTTGCCGTAGAAATTCAGATGACCGGCCTTGCCGGCCGCGCGCAGCAGTTCGCCAGCGCGCTTGATGACCTCGCTGCCCTTGATCTGCTCTTCGCCAATGTTGAGCAAACCCACCGAGGGTGCCTCTTCGTTGTTCAGGGCAGACACCAGGGCCGAGCCCATGACGGCGAACTGCAGCAGATGCTCGGCCGAGCAGTCCACATTGGCACCCAGGTCCAGCACCGTTGTGGCCTCGCCCTTGGCATTGGGCAACTGGGGTGCGATGGCAGGGCGATCAATGCCATCGAGTGTCTTGAGCAGGTAGCGCGAGATGGCCATCAGCGCACCCGTGTTTCCAGCCGACACAGCAGCGGCAGCCGCGCCATCCTTGACTTGCTGGATGGCGATGCGCATGGAGGAATCCTTCTTCCTGCGCAGCGCCATCTCGATCGGATCATCCATGCCGACCACTTCCGAGGCCGGCACCACACTGGCGCGCTCATGCGCAAAGCCAGCCAGCGCATCGGGCTGGCCGACCAGCAGCAGCCGGGCATCGGGGTGGGAATCGAGGAACTGGCGGCACGCCGCAAGCGTGACGCGGGGGCCGTGATCACCCCCCATGCAGTCAACGGCCAAAGTGATCATGTGCGACTGGCAAGCCTGTTGCAAGGCCTGGAAAGATAGGAGCAACCATCAGAAAAAACAAAAGCCCGCGCTACGAAAACTGTAGCCGCGGGCCCTGCGGGAACGGTCGAAGATCAGGCTTCGGACTTGTTCTTCAGCACTTGACGGCCGCGGTACACGCCGTTGGGGCTGATGTGGTGACGCAGATGGGTTTCGCCGGTGGTGGGTTCCACGGCAATGCCAGGCACATTCAGTGCGTTGTGCGAACGGTGCATACCGCGCTTGGAGGGGGACTTCTTGTTCTGCTGAACAGCCATGATGGCTCCTGTGTATCTGAAAAGGGTTGGTAAAAAACGCGATCAGCCCATTAAAGACACGAGGGGGTTTCGCGCGAAGCCCTTGATTATAGCGCAATCGCTTTTCCCGGCCTCGGCCTTTTTTCCGGACATCGCAATCAGTCGGCTGACTTGCCCACATCCAGCCCGCGCAGCACGGCAAATGGATTGGGCTTGTCCTCGCTGGCCTGCTCGAAGTCTGCGTCGCTGGACTGCATGCTCACCGGCTCGGGGCAGCTGTCGTGGCGTGGCACCACGGGCAACTCCATGAGCAGCTCATCCTCTATGAGTTCAAGCAGGTTGAATTCGCGGCTGAGCACCAGCAGGTCCTCGTCGCTCTCGTCATCCTCGGACTCGGCCGTGGTCTCGTCCGCAACAAAGCGGAAAGACCTATCGACCTGGAGGGAGATGGGTGCCACAGTGAGGCAGCGTTGGCACACCATCGGAACGACAGCATCGGCCTGCAGATGCAGCCAGACCTGACCCGAGCCGCCGGTTTGCTCGACCAGTTCGCCGTCAGCCTGCCAGTGCACCTCGCCGTGCCCATCAGCGGCATCCGGCTGCGCATCCTCGGCCAGACGAGGAAAGGCCGAAAGCGCCGACTGACCCTGGAGATGGCCCGCCGATTGCGCAAAAGCGCGAACATCGAGACGGGCCGCAGAAAATTCCTTGCTCATGCGGGCAGTGTAAGAGAATCCGGGCATGCAAGCTTCCCACCTCGCCTTAGCCCAGGCTCCCGGCCTGGCACGCCCCCTGATCCTTGGTTCCACCTCACGCTACCGCCGCGAACTTCTGGAGCGGCTGCAACTACCATTCCAGACCGTGTCCCCGGAAGTCGATGAGACACCGCTGACCGGCGAAACACCGCATGCACTTTCGTTGCGACTGGCCCTGGCCAAGGCACAGGCCGTGGCGGCGCTGCACCCGGGCGCCGTCGTCATCGGCTCCGACCAGGTACCCGAGCTGGATGGCATGCCGCTGTCCAAGCCCGGCACCCACGAGCGCGCCACCGAACAACTGCGCCAGATGAGCGGGCGCCAGATGAATTTCCACACCGCCGTGAGCGTGGTCTGCCGGGAAAGCGGCTTTGCCGAGACCGATGTGGTCACCGTCCAGGTCCGGTTTCGTGATCTCAACGACGCGGAGATCGAACGCTACCTGCGCGCCGAACAGCCCTATGACTGCGCAGGCAGCGCCAAGAGCGAAGGACTGGGCATCGCGCTGCTGGATGCCATCGTCAGCGACGACCCCACGGCGCTGATCGGCCTGCCGCTGATCCGCACCTGCCAGCTGCTGCGCGCCGCAGGAGCCGTGCTGCCATGAACGATGCTGCAACCCAACCCACCAGAGGAACGCTCTATCTGGTGCCCGCGCCGCTGGACTTCGGCTGCGACGAGCAAACGCCGCTGACGCAGGTCCTGCCCGATGGAACACTGCGCACCGCTGCACGCCTGACCCACTGGATCTGCGAAAACGCCAAAAGCACGCGCGCCTACCTGAAGCGCATTGACGCACTGCACGCCCTGGCCCAGCCCTTGCAAGCCCAGCAGATCACAGAACTGCCGCGCGAGGCCCACAAGAAGGGCGACCACGGCGACAAGGGCGCGGCGGTCTTCGATGCCAAGCCACTGCTCGCCCCCTTGCTGCTGGGCCACGACATGGGACTGGTCAGCGAAGCCGGCATGCCCGCCGTGGCCGACCCCGGCAGCTCCATCGTGCGCGCCGCGCATGATCTGGGCATACGGGTCGTGCCCCTGATCGGTCCGGTGTCGTTGCTGCTGGCCCTGGCCGCCAGCGGACTCAACGGACAGAACTATGCTTTTGTGGGGTACCTGCCGCAGGACGCTGACGGGCGGGTTCAGCGCATCAAGGAGCTTGAAACCCTGGCATTGCGCCAAGGCCAGACCCAGCAGTTCATAGAGACGCCCTACCGCAACGCCGCGCTGTGGCAGGCCTTGCTGCAGACGCTGCAACCCCATACGCGCTTGGCGCTGGCCTGCGGCCTGACACTGGAGAGCGCCCGCATCGAAAGCCGTCTGGTGCGCGAATGGCGCCAGCACAAGGAAGTGCCGGACAACCGCACGCCGGTGGTGTTTTCCATCGGTCGCTGAGACTGTCTTACTCGATGAGCAAAAAAAGCCCGCCTTCCACAAGAAGGCGGGCTTTTTGCATCTTGGCAGACGCCAGGGAAATCAGCGCAGAGACGGAAGGCTGGAGCGCAGCGCCTGAACGGCACCTCCACCGAAGGCCGCGCCAAAACGCTTGGCCAGGCGCTCGGCCACGTTGTCGCGGCGCGTGTAATCCACCACCTCTTCCGCCTTGACCACTTCACGGGCCACGTAGTCAAGACTGCCCAGCTTGTCGGCCAGGCCCATCTCCACGGCCTGCTGACCCGTCCAGAACAGGCCGCTGAACGTCTCGGGCGTCTCGTGCAGGCGATCGCCACGGCCGGCCTTGACCACGTTGATGAACTGCGAGTGGATCTGACCCAGCATCTGATGGGCATGGGCGCGCTGTGCTTCGGACATGGGACTGAACGGGTCCAGGAAGCCCTTGTTCTCGCCAGCCGTCAGCAGGCGGCGCTCCACGCCCAGCTTTTCCATGGCGCCCGTGAAGCCGAAGCCATCCATGAGCACACCGATGCTGCCCACGATGCTGGCCTTGTCGACAAAGATCTCGTCGGCCGCGGCAGCAATGTAATAAGCAGCCGAAGCGCAGGTTTCCTCCACCACGGCATACAGGGGCTTGTCGTACTTGCCCTTGAGCCGCACGATTTCGTCATTGATGATGCCGGCCTGCACCGGGCTGCCGCCTGGCGAGTTGATCAGCAGCACGACGGCACGCGAGCCCGAGTCCTCGAAGGCGCTGCGCATGGCGGCCACCACGAATTCCGCGCTGGCGTCGGCGCCTGCAGCGATCTCGCCCTTGACCTCGACCACTGCGGTATGCGGAGAGGAGCTGGTCGTGGTCGCCGTGTCCTTGGCAAACAGCACCCACAGGACCACCAGGATGAGTGCCGTCCACAGCAGGCGGCCGAAGAGGCGCCAGCGGCGCGAGGCGCGCTGCTCGTTGATGGTGGCGAAGACCAGCTTTTCCAGCACGTCCCGCTCCCAGCCGCTCGATGCCGCCGTTCGCGCATCGGCAGCCGCCGCGGCGGGCGTGGCCCGGGCCCACAGGTCCGCACCCGGGGAAGGGTGCGATGCGGAGCCAGGATTTTCCGGGGGTATGGGGGAAGTCATGTCAGAACTCGACGGGTTTCAGGTTATCGGCAGTATGCCAGTGCACCACCCCCGCGCTTTCGCTCAGGGAGATTTTCACCAGGCCGCCACGGCAGGGGCCGCCAGCGCAGGCGCCGCTGTCCGGCGCATAGACCGCACCATGGGTTGCGCACAGCAACCAACGCCCGGAATCATCGAAAAAGCGGTCTGGCTGGTAGTCCATCTCCATGGCCACGTGCGTGCAGCGGTTCAGATAGGCATGCGCCTGTCCCTCGAAGCGGATGGCGAATGCGCGGCAGGCATGCCCCGCGTAGACCACGTCGAAAGGCACGGCATTCGCACCTTCCTGCAAGGCCTCGCTGGCACACAAAACGATGCGATCAACGGTCACCAGCGCACCTCACAAGCATGGATTCCCGCGCTGACGCGGGCATGACGACTCAACCATGGGCCAGCAGCCACTGATGCAAATCCGCAACACTCTGCGCCACATGCAACGGCTGCAGCACGCCAAAGCCGTCGGTGGGATGCGCGCCATAGCCCACGCCCACGCTGGCACAGCCAGCATTGCGGGCCAGTTCCAGATCGTGCGTGGTGTCGCCGATCATCAGCACGCGGCCAGGCTCCACGCCGAATTCGGCCATCAGCTCCTGCAGCATCAGCGGGTTGGGCTTGCCGGCGGTTTCGTCCGCCGTGCGCGAGCTGTCGAACATGCCGCGCAGTTGCGGGTCCTGCAGCGCATCGTTCAGACCGCGCCGGCTCTTGCCCGTGGCCACGGCCAGCAGGTGGCCGCGCTCGCGCAGCGCCGCCAGCATGGGCAGCACGCCGACGAACAGGCTGATGTCGTCCTGGTGCTTGATGAAATGGTGGCGATAGCGGTTGCCCAACTCCGGGTATTTCTCGGGCGACACATCGGGCGCCGCACGCGCCAATGCCGGCATCAGCGCCATGCCGATCACATAGGAGGCCGCCTCATTGCTGGGGGGCGTGCCTCCCACATCGGCCACGGCCGCCTGAATGCACTTGACGATCACCGCGGTGGAATCCGACAGCGTCCCATCCCAGTCGAAGGCGATGAGGTCGAAGCGGCGCGCACGGTATATCTCGGAAGAACCAGGAGTTGTCATGTCTGCAAGGAGTCAAATCCGGCGTCAGCCGGCGAAACGGGCCAGCTCCTCGGGAAGCTCGGCGCGCAATTCCACCCGCTCACCACTGGACGGGTGTGTGAACTGTAGCCGCCATGCGTGCAGGAACATGCGTTTGAGCCCCTGTTTCTGCAACCGGCGGTTCAGGTCGAAGTCCCCGTACTTGTCATCCCCCGCAATCGGGTGCCCCTGGCTGGACAGGTGCACGCGGATCTGGTGCGTGCGCCCGGTCTTGATGGTCACCTCCAGCAGGCTCATGGCCGGCAGACCCAGCAGGGGCTGGGGCGCCAGCGTGCTGCGAACGCGCACCAGCGTGACGGAGCGCATGCCGTCAGGATCATCGGCCGTGGTCACCCGCACGCGGCGCTCGCCGTCGGCCTGCAGGTATTTGTGCAGCGGCAGATCAACCACCTTGCGATTGGCAGGCCAGGTGCCCTGGACCAGCGCCAGATAGGTCTTGCCGGTTTCGCGCTCGCGGAACTGGTCCTGCAGATGCGTCAGCGCCGAGCGCTTCTTGGCCACCAGCAAGATGCCGGATGTCTCGCGGTCGAGCCGATGCACCAACTCCAGAAAGCGGCTTTGCGGCCGCGCCTGGCGCAATTGCTCGATGACGCCAAAACTCACGCCCGAGCCCCCGTGCACGGCCACACCGGCAGGCTTGTCGATGGCAATCAGATGCTCGTCTTCCAGCAGACTGGGGAAGTCCCTGGCGGGTGCAGGCCGCTCGGCCTTTTCGGCGACTTTTTCGGAAATGCGCACGGGCGGCACGCGAACGACATCGCCGGTCGAGACGCGGGTTTCCGCACTGACGCGTCCCTTGTTGATGCGCACTTCTCCACTGCGGATGATGCGATAGACATGGGTTTTGGGAACGCCCTTGAGATGGCGTATGAGAAAGTTGTCCAACCGCTGTCCGGCCGAATCGTCATCGACTTCGATCAGCCGCACTGCGGCAGTGGCTGCGTTCAGGGAACGGTCGTCTGCCGGTTTGCCCTCTATAATGTGTTTCACCTGTGCCGAACTATTTATAAGTGGTTGATTCTCATGGAGTTTAGTCCAAACAACCATTTCCCCGCACAGGCAGGTCGATGCCATCCGGTGTCATGCACGCGAAACAGCAGGAAAAGATGGCCTGCGAAGTTCGTCGTTGCATCGGTTGTGGCTGACGAATTGAAACACTGATACGGAATCTCAAGCTGGCAGAAGGGGTCGGACCCGGCGTCCGCCGCTGCCAGCGGATCAAAAGCGAGCATGTGGATCTTTTGGGCATGGATGGTCACGCTGTGGAGCAGGAAAACGCCTGCGCCCAGGATCATTGCCGCCCCCAAGCCTCCCGCCTGCCCTGCACGTGCAGCAGCTTCGCTTGAAGCTGGACGGCGTGCCTCTCTCATCGCTCTCGTCCCCCTGCCCTTGCCCCCATTGCTGACTTGAGCCAGGTCTCAAGAAGCAAGGCATTCGGCGATTCCTTTCGTTTCAATGCGTCAGTCCGGCATCTCGGCTCCCTCGCGAGCCTGTCTTTGATTACAAGTCAAAGGCGTGACGGTCTGGCAGCAGAGGCTGCACCCCGGCGCGCCCCAGAGAAAACGAATAAAGGAAACGCATCATGAAACGGATGCTCATCAACGCCACGCAGTCGGAAGAGCGGCGCCTTGCCATCGTCGATGGACAAAAGCTCCTCGACTACGAGATCGAGATCGAAGGACGCGAGCAGCGCAAGGGCAACATCTACAAGGCCGTGGTCACGCGCGTGGAGCCCAGCCTTGAGGCCTGCTTCGTCGACTACGGCGAGGACCGCCACGGCTTCCTGCCCTTCAAGGAAATCTCCAAGCAGTATTTCGCCGAAGGCGTCTCGCCCAGCCAGGCCCGCATCAACGAAGTCATCCGTGAAGGCCAGGAACTGATCGTCCAGGTCGAGAAGGAAGAGCGCGGCAACAAGGGCGCGGCCCTGACCACCTTCATCTCGCTGGCCGGCCGCTATGTGGTGCTGATGCCCAACAACCCGCGCGGCGGTGGCGTCTCGCGCCGCATCGAGGGCGAGGACCGTGCCGAACTCAAGGAGGCGATGGACCAGCTCGAGTACCCCAAGGGCATGTCCATCATTGCGCGCACCGCCGGCATCGGCCGCACCGCGCCCGAGCTGCAGTGGGACCTGAACTACCTGCTCAAGCTGTGGAACGCCATCGACGGCGCAGCCAAGTCGGCCAAGGGCGCCTTCCTGATCTACCAGGAATCGAGCCTGGTGATCCGCGCCATCCGCGACTACTTCAACGGCGACATCGGCGACATCCTCATCGACACCGACGACATCTACGAGCAGGCGCAGCAGTTCATGCAGCACGTCATGCCCGAGCATGCCGCCCGCGTCAAACGCTACCGCGACGATGCCCCCCTGTTCAGCCGTTTCCAGATCGAGCACCAGATCGAATCGGCCTACGCGCGCACCGTGACCCTGCCGTCGGGCGGCGCCATCGTCATCGATCACACCGAGGCCCTGGTCTCCATCGACGTGAACTCGGCCCGCGCCATCAAGGGCGGCGACATCGAGGAAACCGCCACCCGCACCAATCTGGAAGCCGCCGACGAAGTCGCGCGCCAGATGCGCCTGCGCGACCTGGGCGGCCTGATCGTCATCGACTTCATCGACATGGAGGAGAGCAAGAACCGCCGCGAAGTCGAGAATCGCCTGCGCGACGCGCTGCGCCAGGACCGTGCGCGCGTGCAGTTCGGCACCATCAGCAAGTTCGGCCTCATGGAAATGAGCCGCCAGCGCCTCAAGCCCGCCCTGTCCGAAGGCGCGCACATCAACTGCCCGCGCTGCGGCGGCTCCGGCCATATCCGCGACACGGAAAGCTCTGCGCTGCAGATCCTGCGCATCATCCAGGAAGAGTCCATGAAGGACAACACGGCCGCCGTGCACTGCCAGGTGCCCGTGGAAGTGGCCAGCTTCCTGCTCAACGAAAAGCGCGGCGAGATCACCAAGATCGAACTCAAGCAGCGCGTCAACGTGATCATGGTCCCCAACAAGTCCATGGACACGCCGCACTACAAGCTCGAGCGCCTCAAGCACGACGATGCGCGCCTGGAAAGCATGGAAGCCAGCTACAAGCTGGCCGAAGAGCTGGACACCGAAACCACGGTGACACGCCGCTCGCAGGAGCCCACCAACAAGCAGACACCCATGATCAAGGGTGTGCTGCCGGACATGCCGGCTCCCATTGCCGAGCCTCGTCCCGAAGGCAGCCGCAACCGCCCGGCCAACGGCCAGCAGCGCGACGCCAAGCCTGCAGCCACGGCGGCAGCGCCCGCACCGGCCGCCGCCCCCGTCGTGGTCCGCGAACAAGGCTTCTTTGCCTGGCTCAAGAGCCTGTTCGGCTTT
>NZ_JTKZ01000947.1:0-11040 GCF_000799035.1 Delftia sp. ZNC0008 | reverse complement strand
CCGCGTGCCTGCTGCTGGCGCTGCCGGCGCGTGAAGGCTGGCGCACCTATTTCGCCACCCTGACCGACGCGCTGTACCTGCAAAGCCTGCTGCAGACGCTGGCCCTGTCGCTGGCCGTGACCGTGGCCACGCTGCTGACCGGCGCGGTGATGGGCATTGCGCTGGCGCGCCACCGCTTCACGGGGCGCGGCCTGCTGCTGTCGCTGCTGACGCTGCCGCTGTCGTTTCCGGGCGTGATCATCGGCTTTTTCATCATCCTGCTGGGCGGGCGCCAGGGCGCGCTGGCCGATCTGTCGGTGGCCCTGGGCAGCGAGCGGATCACCTTCGCCTACGGGCTGCTGGGCCTGTTCCTGGGCTACCTGTACTTTTCGCTGCCGCGCGCCATTGCCTCCTACACGGCAGCGGCCGAGGCGCTGGACCCGCACCTGGAGGAGGCCGCGCGCTCGCTGGGCGGCAACGGCTGGCGCGTGGCGCGCGATGTGTGGTGGCCGCAGCTGCTGCCCACCACGCTGGCCTGCGGCGCCATCGTGTTCGCCACGTCGGTCGGCGCCTTCGGCACGGCCTTCACGCTGTCGAGCAAGTTCGAGGTGCTGCCCATCACCATCTACAACGAGTTCACCAACTACGCCAACTTCGCCCTGGCCGCCAGCCTGTCGATCAGCCTGGGGCTGATCACCTGGCTGGTGCTGTGGCTGTCGCGGCGCTGGGCGGGTCCGGCCGCCACAGGAGTCTGACCATGCGGACCACACAAAAAAATAGCCCCCACGCTGCCCTTGCAGCGCAAGGTCCGCGGCCCCCCGAAGGGGCCGCTTTTTGCCTTGGGGCGGCCCGGCGGCCAAAAATGCCGCCGCTGATGTGGCTGGTGACGGCCACCGTCACCGTGTTCATGCTGGCGCCCATGCTGCTGTCGGTGCTGGCCGGGCTGGTGCAGAACTACGGCCAGGGCCTGTCCAGCGGATTGACCACGCGCTGGCTGGCCGAGGTCTGGGCCGGCTACGGCAATACCGTGCTGATGTCGCTGCTGCTGGCCTGCGCCTGCGTGGCCATGACCTTGGTGCTGGGCGTGCCCTGCGCCTATGCGCTGGCGCGCAGCCGCTCGCCCTGGGCCCGGCATTTCGAGGAACTGCTGACCCTGCCCGTGGCCATTCCGGGCCTGGCCAGCGCCCTGGCCCTGCTGCTGGCCTATGGCAGCGTGGCCGCCTTCCGCCAGAGCTTTGCCTTCATCCTGGTGGGCCATGTGGTGTTCACCCTGCCCTTCATGGTGCGCATGGTGGGCTCGGCACTGCGCCGCCAGGAGCTGGTGGCGCTGGAGGAGGCTGCGCGCAGCCTGGGCGCCTCGTTCGCGCAGCGCTTCCTGGGCGTGCTGGTGCCTGCCGTGCTGCCCGCCATCGTGGCCGCCTGCCTGATGGTGTTCACCCTGTCCATGGGCGAGTTCAACCTGACCTGGATGCTGCATACGCCGCTGACGCGCACCCTGCCCGTGGGCCTGGCCGACAGCTATGCGTCCATGCGCATCGAGGTGGGCTCGGCCTATACCCTCATCTTCCTCATCGTCATCCTGCCCGTGATGTGGCTGCTGCAGGCGCTGGGGCATTTCATCGAGAAGCATTATGGAAAGTAACAGCGTCGCCATCGACATCCGGCAATGCGCCAAGACCTATGCCGACGGAACGCGCGGCCTGCAGGCCACCGACCTGCGCGTGGAGCCCGGCGAGGTGCTGGCCCTGCTGGGACCCTCGGGCTGCGGCAAGACCACGCTGCTGCGCATCATCGCGGGGCTGGAGACGCCGGATGCGGGCAGCCGCATCGCCTTCGGCGACGCCGACGTCACCCGCGTGCCCATAGAAAAGCGCCAGGTGGGCATGGTGTTCCAGCACTACGCGCTGTTCCCGCAGATGAGCGTGCAGGCCAACATTGGCTACGGCCTGCGCATACGCGGCGCGTCCGAGCAGGAGCAGCGCCGCGTGGTGGGCGAACTGGTGGACCTGGTGCGCCTGAACGGCCTGGAGCACAAGCGCCCGGCCGAACTGTCCGGCGGCCAGCGCCAGCGCGTGGCCCTGGCCCGCGCCGTGGCATCGCGCCCGCGCGTGCTGCTGCTGGACGAGCCGCTGACCGCGCTGGACGCCAAGCTCAAGGAAACCCTGCGTGACGAGCTGGCCCAGCTGCTGCGCCAGCTGCGCATCACCGCCGTCCACGTCACGCACGACCAGCAGGAGGCCATGGCCATTGCCGACCGCATGGCCGTCATGCAGGCAGGCCGCATCCTGCAGGTGGGCGACGGTGAGAGCCTGTACCGCCGACCGGCCCATCCCTTTGTCGCCACCTTCCTGGGGCGCGTGAACCAGGTCGAACGCAGCGAAGACGATGCGCGCAGCAACCGGCTGGCGCTGGCCGGCATGGAACTGGCCTGCCCGGCCGAATGCACGGGCGCGGCCCGGCTGCTGCTGCGCCCTGAAGACATCGAGGTCTGCGCCGCCGGCACGCCGGGCGCCGTGCCCGCATCCGTGGCGCGCCGCGTCTTCCTGGGCGACCGCCTGCAGCTCACGCTGGAGCTGGCGGGCCACACGCCGCTGATGGCCGACGTGGCCCGCGACCACGCCGCGCAATCGGGCGACCGCGTGGCCTTGCGCATCGCCCCCCACCAATGGATGCCCAACCATGCCCACGCCTGAAACCCTGCGCCCCTCCATGACCACCTTCCTGGCCCAGCTCACCGACCTGCATATCCGCGAACCCGGCCGCCTGACCTACCGCCGCATCGATACCGCCCGGTACCTGGAAAGCAGCGTGCAAAGCGTGCTCGCCCTGCCCCAGCCACCGCATGCCCTGGTGATCACCGGCGACCTGACCGACTTCGGCCGACCCGCCGAATACGCCCACCTGCGCAGCCTGCTGGCGCCGCTGGGCACGCTTCCCATCTACCTGCTGCCCGGCAACCACGACGACCGCGACGCGCTGCGCACCGCCTTTCCCGAGCTCACCTGGCTGCGCAGCGAAGGCTTCATCCAGTACGCCGTGGACATCGGCGATCTGCGGCTGATCGCGCTGGACACCGTGGTGCCCGGCCACAGCGAGGGCGCGTTGTGCGAGGAACGCCTGCAATGGCTGGAGCTGCAACTGGCCGCCAGCGAAGGCCGCCCCGTGGTCATCGCCATGCACCACCCGCCCTTCGAGACCCTGATAGGCCACATGGACAAGATCGGCCTGCTGCAGGGTGCCCAGGCGCTGGAAGACCTGGTGCGCCGCCACCCCAACGTGCAGCGCGTCATCTGCGGCCACCTGCACCGCAGCATCCAGGTCGCCTTTGGCGGCACGGTGGCCATGACCTCGCCTGCGCCCGCCCACCAGGTCTGCCTGGACCTGGCGCCCGACGCCGCATCGGCCTGGACGCTGGAGCCGCCCGGCTTCATGCTGCACGCCCTGCCGCCTGGCGGCCGACTGGTCAGCCATGCCGTGGCCAGCGGCCAGTTTGACGGCCCACACCCGTTCTGGGATGCGCAGGGGCGGCTGATCGACTGAGCCCGGACGCGCGCGGCCCTGGTGAAAGCCGACGAGAATATCCGCCATGGATATCAACAACATCAAGGGCCGCCTGGACTTCCTGCGCGAGGCGGAAAAGCTCAAGAGCGTGCTGCGCAGCGCCCACACCTCCACCGGCCGCACCGAAAGCACGGCCGAGCACAGCTGGCGCCTGTGCCTGATGGCCATCGCCTTCGAGGACCAATTCGCACAGCTGGACATGCTCAAGCTGCTCAAGCTGTGCGTGATCCACGACCTGGGCGAGGCCATCCACGGCGACATCCCCGCCGTGGAAAAGAACCAGCACCCCGACAAGAGCGCGCAGGAAAAGGCCGACCTGCTGCACCTGACCCGCTCGCTGCAGCCCGGGCACCGCGACGCCATCATGGCCCTGTGGCAGGAGTACGAAGACGCCGCCACGCCCGAGGCCCGCGCCGTCAAGGCCCTGGACAAGCTGGAGACCATCCTGCAGCACAACCAGGGGATCAATCCGCAGGATTTCGACTACGGCTTCAACCTGGGCTACGGCAGGAAGTACACGGGCGCCGATCCTCTGTTCGCCCAGGTGCGCAGCCTGCTCGACGAGGACACGCGCCAGAAAATGGGCGCCGCCGCGCAGGACGCCAGCGCGACCTAGCTGCGCCAGCGTCCCTGTGGCCGCGTCAGCGGCCCGCGCCGACCCGCTGGCGCCGCCCCAGCCCCCTCCATCCAATGGCTGCGGCCAGCAGGCTCAGGACCACAAGGGCTGTGTGCTGCAGCGTCGGCACGGGGGTCACCTGGCCACCGCCGGGGAAAGCCGCCACCGTATTGATGGACGCGGAAGCCATGCACGGCACCGTTCCCACGACCTGCCCTGCTTGCATGCACTGCACCGACGGGTCCCCGGCATCCACGGTGGCCACATTGGTAATGGTTGCGGGCGCCGGGTTGGACACGCTGGCCATCACGGTGAACACCAGCGAGTCTCCTGCCGCGAACACGGGCACCGTGACCGCCAGCGATCCGGAGCCTGACGCCACGGGACATGGCGTGCTGGCGCCGGGCGTACAGGTCCAGGTGGCGCGCTCCAGGCCGGCAGGCAGGCTGTCGGCAATCTGCGCCTGGGTGGCGGCCACGGTCCCCATATTCCTGACGGTGATGGTGTAGCGCACCTCCTGCCCCGCCTGCACCTGGCCTGCGGGCGAGATGCTGTGGGTCAACGACAGGGCAGGATGCACGGCCTCCCTGTGCCAGGACATGACGTTCTGGTTTTGCACGGGCGCCCCGGTCCACGCAACGGACACGCCGTTGTCGGGCATCTCATAGGTCCCCAGACAGGTGTCGCTCTCACCCGAATGGCTGACGTGCTGGGATGTTTCCGAAAACAGGGAAGCGCACATCGCGTTGTTCACGGCCGCCACCTGTTCCGTGGCCATTTCAAACCGGCTCAGCATATCCACATCATTGGGAGATCCACCCGGGCCAACGCCATTGATGGAGCGGTGCGGATTGTTTCCCGTCAGCCAGCGTTGAAGGTGGATTCTGTTTCTCACGATATTGGACCCACTGTCCGTGGAAACCCTGAAAATGAATGCGCGCACATCCGGATCGGCACTGCTGTAGGTGGTCAATCCGTCCGAGAAACCATAGGAAGTCACCAGCGCCCTTATTTCGCTCTCGTCCAGGTCGGGCTGCAAGGGTGCGGCCGTTTCAAACCAGCCGGCCAGGCGGGCGGTCCTCGGAAAATCCTGGCATGAGCCGTGAGGCCCCAGGGGACAAGCCGTGCGATCCTGGAAATCCGAGTAGGAGGTTCTCATCTCCCCGAAGTAACGCGTCACTTGCGCGCTGGCGGGTGGGCAGGCCGAGATTGCTGCACCGGCCATCAAGGCAGCCATGAGGGCGTGATTTTTCATAGAACTCCCAGCGATAGATAGATTTGAGCTATCAAGTTATCACTGGCATTGAACCTTAAAAATCACCAATCCCAAAAATTCACCATTCAATGACAAATATTTGCAATACCGCCATTGGAATGGAACTCCAAGTTGCCGTCCTGCCTACTTTTCAACGGAGAGCGCCGATGAATGCGAAACTCCATAACGACCGATCTGCCGTCCAATATCCATTTGGATGGGATCGCACAATACCCCATTTGAATCAAATCTATTGCGACAAACGTTTCAAACAGTAAATAACAATGAGGAATGGGGGTAGATCCGACCCTGGAACACCGAGGACGGCTCCCTCACCGATCCACAGGCAGCGCCAGCGTCTCCTTGACCTCTTCCATCACCACATAGCTGTGCGACTCGGCCGGCACGGGCAGTTTCTTGAGGATGTCGCCCAGCAGGCGGCGGTACTCGCGCATGCCGCCCAGGCGGGCCTTGACCAGGTAGTCGAAGCTGCCCGAGACCAGGAAGCACTCCAGCACGTCGGGCACGTGCAGCAGTTCCTGGCGCACCTTGTCGAAGACCTCGCCCGACTTGGACGACAGCTTGATCTCCACGAACACCAGCAGCGTCTTGCCCAGCGCCTCGGGCGACAGATGGGCGTGGTAGCCGGTGATCACGCCATCACGCTCCAGGCGGCGCACGCGCTCCGAACAGGGCGTGGCCGAGAGGCTGACCTGCTCGGCCAGTTCGGTCATGGAGATGCGGCCGTCGCGCTGCAGGATGTCGAGGATCTTGCGGTCGGTGCGGTCGAGCACGCGGTTTTCACTTCTGGCGGCCATGGCGGTGCTTCCCGGGGATGATCAATCACTGGAGAGTATCAATATTTCAGTGATTTCCACTGCCTCATCGTCAATAGACTTTGATTTCATCTTGTTGACTTGGCGGTGAATCCCATGAAAGTCCTTGTTCTTGGCGGCGGCGTCATCGGCGTGACCAGTGCGTACTACCTGGCGCGGGCCGGTGCCGAGGTCACGGTGCTGGACCGGCAGGATGCGCCCGCGTCCGAAACCAGCTTTGCCAACGCGGGCCAGGTCTCGCCCGGCTACTCCACGCCCTGGGCGGCGCCCGGCATTCCGCTCAAGGCCCTGAAGTGGATGCTGCAGGAACACGCGCCGCTGGCCGTGCGCCTGGACGGCAGCCTGTTCCAGCTGCGCTGGATGGCGCAGATGCTGCGCAACTGCTCTGCCCAGCGCTACGCCGTCAACAAGGAACGCATGATGCGCGTGGCCGAGTACAGCCGCAGCTGCCTGCAGCAGCTGCGCGCCGACACCGGCATCGCCTACGAGCAGCGCACGGGCGGAACGCTGCAGCTGTTCCGCACCCAGGCCCAGCTGGACGCCGTGGAGCGCGATGTGGCCGTGCTGCGCGAATGCGCCGTGCCCTACGAACTGCTGGACCGCGACCAGCTGGCCCAGGTGGAACCCGCGCTGGCCCAGGCGCGCGACCGGCTGACCGGCGGCCTGCGCCTGCCCAAGGACGAGACCGGCGACTGCCACCGCTTCACCAATGAATTGGCCCGCATCGCCACCGGCCTGGGCGTGGAGTTGCGCTTCAACCAGAACGTGGATGGCCTGGTGGTCGAAGGCGGCCGCATTGCCGGCGTGCGCGTGAATGGCGAACTGCTGACCGCCGACCGCTACGTGATGGCCTTCGGCAGCTACTCGCGCCAGGCGCTGGAGCCGCTGGGGCTGGACCTGCCCGTCTACCCCGTCAAGGGCTATTCGCTCACCGTGCCGCTGGGCAACCCGGCGCTGGCGCCGCAGTCCACGGTGCTGGACGAGACCTACAAGATTGCCGTCACCCGTTTTGACGACCGCATCCGCGTGGGCGGCATGGCCGAACTGGGCGGCTTCGACCTGCGCCTGGACCCGCGCCGCCGCGCCACGCTGGAACTGGTGGTCAACGACCTTTTCCCGGGCGGCGATGTGGCGCGCGCCAGCTTCTGGACCGGGCTGCGGCCCATGACGCCGGACGGCACGCCCATCATCGGCGCCACGCGCTACTCCAACCTGTTCCTGAACACCGGCCACGGCACGCTGGGCTGGACCATGGCCTGCGGCTCGGGCCGGCTGATCGCCGACCTGATCACCGGCCGCAGCCCGGAGATCAGCACCGACGGCCTGGCCCTGGACCGCTACACGCACCGGCCGGCCCGGCACCTGGGGGGCAGCTCCACCCCCGTGTCCGCCTGAGCGCAAGACACCTTGAACACTTGAGGCGGCCTGCACCGGCCCTGCTGAACGGGCCGCTACCCCAGCGTCAGGTCCCGCAGCGCGGACATCAGCGGCGACCAATGGGCCTTGGGGTGGCTGATGAGAAGCCAGCTGCGGCGCGTGCGCAGCTCGGGGATGGGCAGGGACTGCAGGCGCTCGGGATTGCTGCGCAGCACATGGCTGGGCACGTAGCACAGCAGGTCGGTCTGACCCACGATGTCGATGGTGGCCTCGGTGTTGTGCTGGATCTCCAGGGCCACGGTGGGCGCGCCCAGGCCCTGGGCCGCGAAGGCCTCATCCACCACCTTGCGCACGGCGGCGCCCGGTGCCGGCAAGGCCCAGGAGTAGCCCTGCAAATGCCCGAACCTCAGGCCCTGCTCCAGCGCCAGCTGGAACAGCGGGTGGCGCGGCCGTGCGGCGGCCCATAGCTCATCCTCGCCGATGACCACCTGGGCGCAGCGCGTGGCATGGCCCGGGTAGGACGGCACCACGGCCAGGTCCAGGCTGCCGTCAAGCAGGGCGCGCT
The DNA here is from genome assembly GCF_000799035.1 of Delftia sp. ZNC0008. Lineage (NCBI taxonomy): Bacteria > Pseudomonadati > Pseudomonadota > Betaproteobacteria > Burkholderiales > Comamonadaceae > Delftia > Delftia sp. ZNC0008. The sequence goes on along the minus strand of NZ_JTKZ01000947.1, from coordinate 2,851 downwards.
CCAGGTCGTCGGACTTGCCCACGGTCAGCCGCACGCGCAGGCCGGGGCGGCGGCGCAGCAGCTCGGCCACGGCGCGGGTGGCGCGGCTTTCCGAGGTGGCCTGCGTGAAGCCCAGGCGGATCAGGCCCACATGCTGGGCCTGGATGTCGCTGGCGGCGCGCATCGTCTCCTCATGCCGCAGCACCAGTTGGCGTGCGGGCTCCATGAACAGCTGGCCGCTGCTGGTCAGCGCCACGCCATGCGTTCCGCGCGTGAACAGGGCCGCTCCCACGCCCTGCTCCACGCGGCGCACGATCTTGGAGACAGCTGGCTGGGTCAGTTGCAGGGCAGCGGCCGCACGTCCGAAATGGCCATGCTCGGCCACGGCCAGGAAGCAGGCCAGCTCGTTATAGGCAAATCCCGTCATGCCATTCCTTGTCAACGAAGAAAAACGAGAAAGCTTGCTACCTTGCCGAGCAAAGCCATTCCAGATGTGCATCGATTTTCGCTGGTTTGGTTATCACCAAAACAGGGCTTGTGGCTAGAGTTTTGGCATGGAAACTTTTTGAGCCACATCATGAATCCACCAAACATCGTGCTCATCGTCGCGGACAACCTGGGCTGGGGCGAGCTGGGCTGCTACGGCGGCGGTGCGCTGCGCGGCGCTCCCACGCCGCGCATCGACCAGTTGGCCGCCGAGGGACTGCTGCTGCAGAACTTCAACGTGGAAAGCGACTGCGTGCCCACGCGCTCGGCCCTGATGACGGGGCGCCACCCCATCCGCACGGGTGCCCTGCAATCGGTGCCGGCCGGGCTGCCACAGGGCCTGACGCGCGGCGAGACCACGCTGGCCCAGCTGCTGTCCGCCCAGGGATATGCCACGGCGCATTTCGGCAAATGGCATCTGGGGGACATTCCAGGCCGTTATCCCTCGGACCGGGGTTTCGACGAGTGGTACGGCATTCCCCGCACCACGGACGAAAGCCAGTTCACCGCGACCACGGGCTACGACCCCCTGGTGGCCCCCCTTCCCCACATCATGGAAGGCCGCGCGGGAGCGCCCTCGGACGATGTCAAGGTCTATGACCTGGAATCGCGGCGCAACATCGATGCCGAGCTGGTGGAGCGCTCGCTGGACTTCATGCGCCGCAACCACGCCCGGGACCGCCGCTTCTTCCTGTACCTGCCCCTGGTGCACCTGCACTTTCCCACGCTGCCGCACGCGGATTTCGCGGGCCGCACCGGCCAGGGCGACTTTGCCGACTCCATGGTGGAGATGGACCACCGCGTGGGCCAGATCTCGGACGAGATCGACCGGCTCGGCCTGCGCGAGGACACCCTGTTCATCTTCTGCAGCGACAACGGCCCCGAGTTCCGCCAGCCCTACCGCGGCACGGCCGGCCCCTGGCGCGGCACCTACCACACGGCCATGGAGGGCAGCCTGCGCGTGCCCTTCATCGCACGCTGGCCGGGCCGCATCCAGGCCGGGCGCACCAGCAATGAAATCATGCACGTGACCGACATCTTCTCCACCCTGGCGGCGGTGGCGGGCGCTGCCGTGCCGCAGGACCGGCCCATCGACGGCCTGGACCAGACGGCCTTCCTGCTGGGCGAGCCCCGGTCCGCGCGCGAGGGCTTTCTCTTCTACATCAAGGACCAGCTGCGGGCCGCGAAGTGGCGCGACTGGAAGCTGCATTTCTACTGGGAGCCCGAGGTCAACGAGAGCAAGGGCAAGCTGGAGTCCCCCTACCTGTTCAACATCGTTCGCGACCCGAAGGAGGAGCATGACGTGCTGATCTTCAACACCTGGGTGCTCAACCCCATGCTGACCATGGTCCAGCGCTTCAACGAAAGCTGCAAGGCACACCCCAACACCGCGCCCGGCGCCCCCGACCAATGACCTGCGCACCCCTACCCGCCCCGCAGGCCAGCGGCCGCCTGCCGACCACCCGCCGCCATGCACTGCTCCCCCTGGCCGCCGCAGCCCTGCTGGCCCTTGCACTGCCCACGGCCCGCGCGGCCGATTCCCCGGCGCACGCGCCGCAGGGCAAGCCCATCACCTGGATCGTGGGCTTTGCGCCCGGCGGCAGCCTGGACGTGCTGACCCGCCATGTGGCCCGGCAACTGGAGGCCAGGGCCGGTGTCAGCGTGGTGGTGGAAAACCGGCCGGGCGCCTCGGGCGCGATCAGCCTGCAGGCGGCAGCGAAGGCACCTGCAGATGGCCTGACCCTGGTCTCCGTTCCCGGTCCGCAGCTGTCCGGCCCGCGCCAGCCCGAGGTGGGCCGCGAGCTGACCGCCGTGGCCGTGATGGCCCGGGGCGCCATGGTGCTGGTGGGCCCGGCCCCGGGTGCGGCCGGCAGCCTGGGCGAACTGGTAGCCGCCATGAAAGCCAAACCGGGCCAATGGAGCTACGCCAGTTCGGGCACGGGCACCTCCCAGCATCTGGCCGGCGAACTGCTCAACGCCCTGGCGGCCACCAGCATGGTGCATGTGCCGTACAAGGGCGGCGGGCAGGCCGTGACCGATGTGGTGGGCGGGCAGATCCCCCTGGCCATGCTGGGCGTGACGCCCGTGCTGCCGCACATCCAGTCGGGCCGGCTGAAGGCCTATGCCGTGACCAGCGCCACGCGCATAGACAGCCTGCCTGATGTACCGACCATGCGCGAGGCTGGCGTGCCCGGCTACGAGGCCACCCAGTGGTATGCCGTGGCCGTGCCCTCCGGCACGCCCCCCGAGCGGCTGGCCCAGCTCAACCAGTGGATCAACCAGGCCATACAGTCGCCCGAGCTGCGCCCCACGCTGCAGGCCGCCGGGGCCGTGGCCACGCCCATGTCCCTGCCCGAGATCCAGCGCTTCATGTCCCAGGACAACG
>NZ_JTKZ01000104.1:0-3013 GCF_000799035.1 Delftia sp. ZNC0008 | reverse complement strand
CGATGTCGTCGCGCCCCAGCACGCGCGCGCCGCCCAGCGTGGCGATCTCCAGCGCCTCGCGCGCGCCCATGGCGGCAGGGCCGTGGCCCACGCGCTGCAGCAGCAAGGCCTGGCGCGCCTCGCCCAGCATGTGGGCGCCGTCGTTGGAGGCGCTGCCGTCCACGCCCAGGCCCACGGGCACGCCCGCATCGCGCATGGTGCGCACGGGTGCGATGCCCGAGGCCAGGCGCATGTTGGAGCACGGGCAATGCGCCACGCCCGTGCCCGTGCGCGCGAACAGCGCAATGCCCTCGGCATCGAGCTTGACGCAGTGGGCATGCCAGACATCGGGGCCGACCCAGCCCAGGCTTTCGGCGTACTGCGCGGGGGTGAGTCCGAATTTCTCGCGCGAGAAGGCGACGTCGTTGTCGTTCTCGGCCAGGTGGGTGTGCAGCGACACGCCGTGCGCACGCGCCAGCACGGCGGACTCGCGCATCAGCTCGCGCGTCACCGAGAACGGCGAGCATGGCGCCAGCACCACGCGCAGCATGGAGTGGCGTGCGCTGTCGTGGTATTGCTGGATCAGGCGCAGGCTGTCGCGCAGGATGGCTTCCTCTTCCTCCACCACCGCGTCAGGCGGCAGGCCGCCCTTGCTGCGGCCCAGGCTCATGGAGCCGCGCGCCGCATGAAAGCGCATGCCCATCTGCTGCGCCGCGGCGATGGAGTCATCCAGCCGAGCGCCATTCGGATACAGGTACAGGTGGTCGCTGGTGGTGGTGCAGCCCGACAGCATCAGCTCGGCCATGGCGGTCTGGGTGGAGACGTGGATCATCTCCGGCGTGAGGTGCGACCACAGCATGTACAGGTTGGTCAGCCACGAGAACAGCTCCGCATCCTGCGCGGCCGGCACGGCGCGCGTGAGGCTCTGGTACATGTGGTGGTGCGTGTTGACCAGGCCCGGCATCACCACGCGGCCGCGCATGTCCAGCACCTGGGCCGTGCCGTCGTCCACCATGCGGCGGTACTGCGGCGGCAGTTCGGCCGTGGCGCCCACCCATTGCACGGCCGGGCCGTCGGCCACCAGGGCGCCGTCGCGGATCTCGCGGCGCTGCGCATCCATGGTGACGAGTACATCGGCGTTCAGTGCGATCAAGGTCATGGCGTTCTCTTCTTCGAAATGGAAAAGCCGCCAGTCTAGGAAGGACACGCCATTGCCGATAGCGCTGAATTCCGCCCGATGTGTCCACAAAAAGTGGACAAGTGCCTAAGACTCACCGCCCCCCGGCAAACAGCCTTGCCAGCGCCTGGCCGATGGACTGGGCCATCAGCTCGCCCGCCGCGCTCAACTGCCCCCTGGCCCGGCCGGTCAGCACCAGCGTCTGCCGCCGCAGATGCGCATCGCGCAAAGGCACGAAGACCAGGGCATTGCGGCTGCGCTCCTCCATCACGTCCAGCGGGTTGAGCAGGGCAATGCCCTCGCCCAGCATGACCAGGCGCTGGATCAGCGCCATGGAGGTGGACTCGGCCACGGGCGTGACCTCGATGGCGTTGCGCGCAAAGGCTTCGTCCAGCAGGCTGCGGATGGACAGCGGCGGCGCGGGCAGGATGAGCGGATGGCCTATGCACTCGCTGAGCAGCACCGACGATTGGCGTGCCAGCGCATGCCGGGGCGGCACGATGGCGCCGATCTGCCATTCGCTGATGGCCAGCGCGCGCAGCGCGGGGCGTTCGGACAGGTCGTAGGCCAGACCCAGGTCGGCGTCGCCGCCTTCCACGGCAGCCGCGATGTCGCTCAGGGGCAGGTCGATGATGCGCACCACGATGCCCGGGTGGCGCTGGCGGAATTCATGCACCAGCGAGGGCAGCAGCGAGCCGGCCAGCCCCGTGGTCGCGGCCACGGTGATCTCGCCGCTGCGCGCGCCCTGCAGTTCGGCAATGCGCTCGCGCAGCGCCGCATGCTCGCGCAGCGTGGCGCGCACATGGGCCAGCACCATCTCGCCCGTCGGGGTGAGGCGCAGGCGCTTGTGGATGCGCTCGAACAGGGGCGTGCCCAGCTCGGCCTCCAGGTCGAGGATCTGGCGGTTGACGGCCGTGGGGGCCACGTGCAGATGTTCGGCCGCCTTGCGGATGGAACCGCGGCGGACTACTTCGTCGAGATAGCGCAGGACTCTGGCGTGCATGGCACGAGCGTAGCGGGGTTTGCCGGGCCGCGCTTTGCAGCGCCCGGCAGCCCAGGCTCAGCGGGCCGTGCCCGGGCGCTCGGCGCGCAGCGTGCGGCTGAGCATGATCACGGGGATCAGGCCCACCAGCACCAAGGCCAGCGACGGCAGGGCGGCCTCGCCCAGGCGTTCGTCGCGCGCGAGCTGGTAGGCCACGACGGCCAGGGTGTCGCTGTTGAAGGGGCGCAGCACCATGGTGGCGGGCAGCTCCTTCATCACATCGACGAAGACCAGCAGCGCCGCCGCTGCCGTGGAGCGCCTGAGCAGCGGCCAGTGCACGCGCGACAGCATGCCCCAGGCGCCCGTGCCCAGCATGCGGGCCGAGTCGTCCAGGCTGGGCGCGATGCGCGCATAGCCGCTTTGCATGGACTGCAGGGCCACGGCGCAAAAGCGCACCAGGTAGGCCCAGACAATGCCCACGGCGGTGGCCGTGACCAGGCCGGCAAAACCCCATTCGGGTCGCACCTGCTGCACCCAGCCCACGGGCAGCAGCAGGCCGACGACGACCACGGCGCCCGGCACCGCATAGCCCAGGCTGGCCAGTTGCACCACGCCGCGCGTGACGGCCGACTCCTTGTGGCGGCGCACGGCAAACGCCAGGGCCACGGCGATGATGACGGCCAGCACCGAGGTGATGGCGCCCAGGCGCACGCTGTTGAGCGCCCAGTCGAGGAAGCGGTCCCAGGGCAGCACCGACCAGTCGGCCGCCAGCGGGCGCAGCATGAAGAACACGGGCGCCACAAAGCCCATGAGCACGGGCAGCAGGCACGCCAGCCAGGCCAGCGCGCAGCGCCAGCCGCGCAGGCGCAGCGGCT
>NZ_JTKZ01000199.1:0-1297 GCF_000799035.1 Delftia sp. ZNC0008 | reverse complement strand
GCGCGCAGCCAGGGACAGGGTCTGGAAGCACAGCCGCATGCTGTCCACGTCGTCCAGCTTGCGGCGCTCGGCCTCGGCCAGCAGGGCCTGGTATTTCTGTTCGAGTTGCATGCGGCAAGCATACAGTATGGTGGCTAACCATGTGGCTGCGCCTCCAGGCAAGCAGTGGCCTGTGCGCGATGGCTGCGCTTGCGGCGCAGCCTGCGCACGCCGATGAGCACGCCCGTGGCGCTCATCAGCAGGCCGCCCAGGCTGAAGGCCAGCAGCAGCCCATCCCACAGCGGCCGGCGCTGCAGCAGCGGCAGCCAGTCCCAGCTGTGCAGCATGGCGAACAGCCAGCGCTTGAGGCGCTGGGTGCCGTCCAGCCGGCCCAGCACCTGGCCCGTGTGCGGGTCGATGTGCACCCAGCTGGCCGCAGCATCGCCATACACCACGCGCAACACGGGCAGCGGCTTGTCATGGCCGCCCATCATGGTGTGCTCGGCGCGCTCGTACCAGTACAGGTCGTGCGCGGTCAGCCATTCGCTGCGCAGCACGGGTGCGTCGATCAGCACGGCCGCGCGGTCCAGCAGGGCCTCGTGCGAATGGGATGCGGGCGCGGCGCTTGCGCTGTCCAGCACCAGGGGCGTACCGGCTGCGGGCTGGGCCAGCACCTCGGTGCGGCCTGCGGTGCGCAGCCAACGCAGTTCGCGCACGGGGCCGCCCGCTGCGGCAATCAGCGACTGCGGCGTGGCGTCGTCCCCGGTCAGGCGCAGCGGGCCCTGCTGCCACCGGGCCATGTGCAGTGGCGGCGTGCCCGTGTCGAACAGGCGCCAGGGGTTCATGGACATCAGGCCGCTGAAGATCCAGGCCAGCGTGGTCAGCGCAAACAGCAGGCCCGCCACATGGTGCCAGCGCATGGCGAGGCCCGGGTAGGGCGTGCGCCGGCCGCTGCGGTAGGGCTGCCTGAACCGCCAGCGCATCACCCCGACCACGGTGCCGGTGATGGCCACGGCAATGCCGACCAGCGACAGCACGTTGACGATGTCGGCCCAGGCGCCATCAAAGGCATTGCCCCGGAACATGTACAGCCAGTGCAGCCAGGCGCCCAGGTAGTTCCAGCCGCGCTCGGTGCGCGTGGCATCGCGCACCACCTCGGCCGTGCGGCCGGAGATGTAGAGCAGCGTGCCCTGGGCATCGTCCAGTTGCACGCGGTGCAGGGGGCGGTGGATTTCCAGCGCGCGCGAGTGGCTGAAGGCATCCTCATCCACCGTGCCCAGGTAGTGCAGGCCCGTGCCGTCCCCCGCGAAGGCGCGCG
>NZ_JTKZ01000409.1:0-308 GCF_000799035.1 Delftia sp. ZNC0008 | reverse complement strand
TCTGGACGCCGTCATGCCCGGCAGGGACGGCTTCACGCTGTGCCGCCGGCTCAAGGACACGCCGGCCTGGGCCCACGTGCCCGTGGTCTTCATGACCGGCCTGTCGGACACGGACCAGATCATCCGCGGCTTTGCCAGCGGCGGCGTGGACTACGTGGTCAAGCCGCTGCGCATCCCCGAGGTGCTGGTGCGCCTGGCCACCCATGTGCGCAATGCCCGCGCCACGCGCCAGGCGCAGGAGGCCGTGGACGTGGCGGGGCTGGGCGTGGTGGTGCTCGACGGCCAGGGCCGCGTGGCCTGGCGCTCTC
>NZ_JTKZ01000580.1:0-1648 GCF_000799035.1 Delftia sp. ZNC0008 | reverse complement strand
CCGCGTCATCGAGCGCCGGCGCACGGCCCTGGAGTCCGAGTGCTACCAGCGCTTTGCCGTGGAAGACTGCCTCAAGCAGGCGCGCGAAGAGGCCCGTGAGCAGGATCGTCCGCTGCGCGAACGCGAGCTTCAGATCAACGACGAGGAGCGCAAGGAGCGCGCCGTCCAGCGCCTGGAAGACATCGAGGCCAAGAAGGCGCAGAAGGCAGCCTCCACCATGGAGGCCAAGGAACGGCCGCCGGCCGTGCAACGCGATACCCAGGCCCTGCGCGCGCAGCGCGCCCAGGAGGCGCAGCAGCGCGCCGCCCAGCAGGCCAGCCACCAGCGCGAACGGCAGGCCCAGATGGAGCAGCGCCAGTCCGCCCAGGAGCAGGAGCGGCGCGCGGCATCGCGTGCGCAGTTCGAAGCCAAGCAGAAGGAAGCGGCCGAGCGCAAGGCCCGTGCCGCCGAAGCGGCCCGCGAGCGCGGTCCCCAGGCTGCGCCGCTGCCGGCGCCGCCTGCTCCCTGATCCTTTTTTTCTCTGCCACGCGCCAACAGGCCAACCGGGTGGGGGCTGGCGTGAGGGCCTGGATGCTCCAACCCCGGTTCAAGCCGTCTGGGCCGACTCCAGCGCCTCGAGCTTGAGCACCACCAAGGACAGGTTGTCGCCCCCGCCCTGGGCGCGCACGCGGGCCTTGTCGATGAGGAACTCCGTGGCCTCGCGCGGAGTGAGCGCGTTGAGCACGGTGCCCAGTTCCTCGGCCGTGTAGTAGTGCCAGACGCCATCGCTGCAGGCCATGAGGGTGGTGCCCGGATACACGCGCTCGATCACGTGGTGGCTCATGGGCGGTTCGGCCTCGGTGCCCAGGCAGCCCAGCAGGATGTTGGACTTGGGGTGCACGTGGGCCTCGAATTCGGTGAGCTCTCCCCGGTCCACCAGCGACTGCACATAGGAATGGTCCTTGGTGCGGTGGACCATGGTCGCGTCCTGGTAGTGGTAGATGCGCGAATCGCCCGAATGCACCCAGTGGCAGCGGCCCTGGGGCAGCAGCACGAAGGCGGCGATGGTGCTGTGCGGCTCCTGCTCGGCCGAAATGGCGGTCAGACGGATCACCGTGTGCGACTCGCGCACGATGCTCTCCAGCAGCGCTGTGCAGTCCTCCTTGCCCGGCTCGAAGCGCTCGAACAACTGGCGCGCCGTGAGCATGACCTGGTCGGAGGCCTTGCGCCCGCCGCTGCGCCCGCCCATGCCGTCGGCCAGAACGCCCAGCAGGCAGCCGTGGACATACGGGTGGGCCATGAGCATCACCTGGTCTTGCTGGTATTGCCTGTCACCGCGATGGATGCCTGTGGCGGCTTGGAGTCGGTACGCTGGCTGCATGGTCTCTGGTTTGGTGGGCTCTTGGGGCGGCGGATGGGCACACCAGTGGCATGGCGCATATTATCGGAGCGCTGCCCCCGGTGCCGGCTCGCCCGGCTCCCGTGGCGCTGTCTTTTTCAACAACCGGACCTGTCCTGTGCATTCCCTGACCGCCGCCGTGCAGGCGGCCTTCGCCCCGCAAGGCCTGCTGTCGCGCGCCGAGGCGCAGTTCCTGCCGCGTGAAGGCCAGACCCGCATGGCCCTGGCCGTGGCCCAGGCCATCGAAGAGCGCCAGACCCTGGTCGTGGA